>JANOKE010000912.1:0-8927 GCA_031419135.1 Gemmatimonadaceae bacterium | reverse complement strand
CCCGCGCAACCAACGTACGGCTACATGAACTGGTTTCTGAACACGGATCGCAAGTATGTGGCGAGCGCGCCGCCTCAGGCGTTCGTGCATGTCGGGGCGGGCGTTGGCGTGAGCGCCTGCGTCACCCACGCGTCCGACATCAGTCGCTGCACGCCCCACACACCACGTCGTTGGGTGAGCAGGCCAAAGCGAGCCATGTCCCACGCATTGATCATCATGCCGCCGCCCCAGTGACCGCCGCCACTCACCGACTGTACCTGGCGTCCGTCCAACACAATCCACGAGTTGTCGTAGCCGTACCAGCGCCACGAGCTCGAGGCGCCAATCGGATCCATGATCCGCTCGCGAAGCACTTCGGGTAACGGGCGACGCCACAGCTGCAATGCGGCAAGCGCCAGCACGTTCACGCGCGTGTCGTTGTACTCGTACACCGTACCCGGCTCCACACGCGCACGCGTGGTCCACGTGTTCACCTGTTGTGCCGGACGGTCCGCCCACTCGGGCTTGCCCCACAACGTGCCTTCCCAATCGCTCACCTGGCGCAACAGGTTATCCCACGTCAGGCGCTTGTTGTGCGGACTGTCAAACGGACGCAGCCACTTCGCGTCGCCCGGCCAGTCAGCCCCCAGCCCCGTGCCGTTGGGCATGGCGCGCAAGATCGGACCAATCACATTGGCCACGGTATCGTGCACGCTGTGAATACGCCCATCGTCAACCGCCAGCCCCACCACTGTACTCACAAAACTCTTGGTAACGCTGTTGGTGATCTCCACCGCTGCGGGATTGCCCCACGTCGTCACGACATAGCCGTGACGCACAACAATCCCCGTAGAGCCGCCGCGCGGCGCCAGCGGACCAATCGCAGCGCCGAACGGCTCGCGGCCGAACGTCTGGTAGTGATTGAGCTCGAGATCGCGTGGCGTCTTGCTTTCCTTTTCGATCGCAAAGGCAACCGCTTCGGCAAGCTTGGCCGAATCCATCCCCACGGCGTTTGGGGCGCGACGCTCCCATGAACCCGCCGGTGGCACGTAGAGCGTCGGCGGCGCAGCGGTGATCCTTCTGGCTTGCGCGTGGGTGAGGGACGCCGTCAACACGCAGGCGCACGCGACAGCCGTTCGGAGCATATTCATCGAGATGTTCCTCATTGCAGGATCGTCCGCTTCTTCGTCGCGCTGATCACACCTGGCACCTTGTTCGCTTGCAAAAGCGCGTTGAACGCCGCCACGTCCTGCGTTTCCACCAACTCCACTTCAGCGCGCAAGGCGTTCCACAACGCCTCCAGCTGTACCAGCCGTTCCTTCACCGGCGTCGTTACGCCACTGTTGCCTTCCACCTGCCCCAACAGGAATCCGTACTGCCCGTTGATGCCGTTCGCGTAGTTGATGATGTCCTGACCATTGGATGCCTTCGTGGTCATGCGGGGATCGAGCTTTTCCAGCTTGCCCGTGAGTGTGCGCCCCGCTTTCGCCACCGTATCCGCTCCGGACACTTCCTTTGCTCGCGTTACGAATCCCTGCACCTGTGCACGCAGATCACGCACCCGCAGCACGGCCTCGTGAATCTCGTTGATGCGGCCCGACAGCAGATTCGCGATCGAATCACGCTCGGCGATGACACTGGCCGACGCCGCAATGCGTGGATCCTGCCGTACCTCGAGTGGTTGGGTCTGCACGATCGTTCCGGCAGTCAATCGCACCATGTATCGCCCCGGCGGAACACGCGCACCACCGTCGTTGGGCGCACCAAACAGCAGCACACTGCCCAGTCGAATCGGTGCCGCGCGACGCAAATTCCACGAGAAACTGTTGAGTCCTTCCTTGACCGGCAGCCTGTTGACCGAGTCGCCTTTGCTGACGAAGGAACGCACCACCGCGTTCTTCGCGTCAATGAAATCCAGCGTCACCGTGGAGATCGAATCCGGCGCCGACT
Source organism: Gemmatimonadaceae bacterium (assembly GCA_031419135.1). Taxonomy (GTDB): domain Bacteria; phylum Gemmatimonadota; class Gemmatimonadetes; order Gemmatimonadales; family Gemmatimonadaceae; genus Gemmatimonas. The sequence goes on along the minus strand of JANOKE010000912.1, from coordinate 6,998 downwards.
TCAACCGGAAGAATACCGTGGCGCCATACGGCGGATTGCGGCCCGCATTGCGCGTTGGTCCCCCTCCCGAACTACCACCGGCCAGCACGGCGGTGCGTGGCGCATACAGGTGAGCCGCGGCAGTCGCCAGCGAATCGGCGCGCTGACGGATCACCGAGAGGTCATCGAGAATCCAGAATGCGCGCCCTTCGGTGGCGGCGATGAGGTCATCGTGTTTGACCGCGAGGTCGGTCACTGGCGTGACCGGAAATCCCGTGAACGGCAACCACTGCGCGCCGCGATCGTACGACACGTACACGCCGGTTTCCGTACCGGCGTACAGCAGTCCGCGTCGCGCGGGATCTTCGCGCACCACCCGCACCGGCTCACCCTCGCGCAGGCCATTCACCAATCGCACCCATGTGGCACCGTAGTCGGCGGACATGAACACATGCGGCGCGGGATCACCCACCCGATCCCTGCGAAAAGAGACGAACAACGTGCCGGCGTCATGCGGCGATACCGCGATCTCGTTCACCAGGCCATCGCCCCACGAGGCCGAAGTGATGTTGGTCCACGTGGCACCGCCATCGCGCGTGCGCTGAATCAGGCCGTCGTCGGTGCCCACGTACAGCGTCTTCACGTCGTGCGGCGACTCCTCGATCACCACGATGGTGCCATACACCTCGCCACCCGCGCCTTCGTTGGTGATTGGACCCCCACCCCAACCCTGTCGTGTCTTGTCGTTGCGGGTCAGATCACCGGAAATGGGCGTCCACCGTTGTCCTCGATCGGTGGTGCGAAACAACACGTTGCCGCCGTGATACACTACCTTGTCGTCGAACTGCGACACTTCGATGGGCGCGGTCCAGTTGAAGCGAAAACGCGTCTTGTCCGTCGGCTCGGTGAGATTCATCTCCGGCCATGGCATGATGGCGCGCGTCAGTTCGGTGCTCGCGTCAAGTTCCTCGATGAGCCCCTGATAGCAGCCGCCATACACCAGACGCGGGTTCTTCGCACTCACGCCCATGTTGGCGCTCTCACATCCCGGACCCGCGTCCCAGTCGCGCATGTCGATGCTGCCGCCTTCGGTACGCGACTTGATGATCACCGACGAATTGTCCTGCTGACCGCCATACAGTTTGTACGGGAACGCGTCGTCCACCGCCACGTGATAGAACTGCGCCGTGGGTTGATTGTCCTGCGTGCTCCAGCTCTTGCCACCGTCCATGGAGATCGACGCACCGCCGTCATTGGCGTTGATCAGGTAGCGCGAATCTGTTGGATTGATCCAGAGCTGGTGATTGTCACCATGCATCGCCGCGACATTCTGGAACGTGCGCCCACCATCGATACTCCGCATCACCGGCGCATTCATCACCCACACCACGTCGGCGTTCTTCGGATCAGCCGTCACCTTCATGTAATACCACGATCGGGTCTGGATCAACCGGTCGCCCGACATCAGGCGCCACGTCTTCCCCGCATCGTCCGATCGAAACAGTCCGCCATTCTCGGCTTCGGCAATCGCGAACACGCGATCGGGATTTGCCGGCGACACCACGACACCAATTTTCCCCAGCAACTTCGGTAACCCCTCGGTTAATCGTGTCCAACTGTCACCACCATCGAGCGATTTCCAGATCCCGCTGCCGACACCGCCGCTCCGTACCATCCATGGGGTGCGCTGATGATCCCAGAAGGCGGCATATAGAATGCGCGGATTGCCCGGGTCCATCGAGAGATCACTGGCACCACTTGTAGCGTTCTCTCCCTTGAGCACCTGTGTCCACGTCTTGCCACCGTCAATGCTGCGATAAATGCCGCGATCACCCGTGCCCTTCCACCGATCGCCTTGCACCGCCGCATACACCACATCCGGATTCTGAGGATGCACACGCACGGCCGAGATTTGTCGCGAGCTGGTGAGCCCGATGCGCGACCAGGTGCGACCCTGATCGGTGCTGCGATACATGCCATCGCCATACGTCGACGACTGTCCGCGAATCGCATGCTCGCCCGTACCCACATAGATCACGTTCGCGTCGGACGGTGCGATCGCTATGGCGCCGATCGAACTCGAACGAAAATATCCGTCTGAGATATTGCGCCAGTTGATGCCGCCATCGTCGGTGCGCCAAAGTCCGCCGCCGGTGTAGCCGGCGAAGTAGGTAAGCGGCTGCGACGGGATGCCCACCGCCGCGTTGGCGCGACCGCCGCGCCACGGGCCAACATTTCGCCAGTTGAGAGCGGACATCGTCGTTGAATCAAATGGTCCGCTCGCCGCAGCAACCGCCACCATCCTGGCCTTCGCCTGGGCCACCAGTGCGGTCGCAGCCAGAGACAGCGTCAATGGCGTCAGAAACGCCGCGAGAGCGAGTGCGGGAACGCGTTGCATGGGCAGGGCAGGTGTGGGTCGGAAGTCAGAATCGCGCCAAGGGAAACTATCGTCCCGGAACGCTGCCGCCGATACTTTCCCGGATGCCCGATCGCAACCCCAACCAGCGACGCCTGTTCCAGCGTGCGGCCGACCTCACGGCTGCCCGCCTGGGACGCGGGGTCCTTGGCTATCTCGCCACCGTCACACTGATCATCACGCTGGCGCCGTTTCGGTTCTCCACCGCGCCCGTTCACGGGCTGCGGGAGTTTTGGAACCTCGCAGGGAGCATCATGAACGTCGTGATGTTCGTGCCGCTGGGATTCTGCTATCACCTCACGCGTCCGGCGGGGGCTCCGGTGGGTTGGCTCCGTGTTGCACTGCTTGGCGCTGCGCTCAGCGGCGGCATCGAGATCGCCCAGATGTTCGAAGCCACACGGTATCCATCGCTCATCGATGTGATTTGCAATTCAACCGGTGCGATGGTTGGCGCCTGGCTGTGTGTCATGGCGCAGCGACATATCGAGGGTCCTGCCACGGTGCGATCGCTGGCACTCGAGCTGCCGCTCTCGGGACTCGTGTATCTGTTGATACCGCTGATGTGGTTGACCGGGTTGGCGAGTGAAGGCGGCGCACGCGCGTGGCTCGTGCTCCTCATCGTCGCGTTCGCTTCCGGCATCATGGGCACCATCTATGCCGCGTACCTCGAACCGGCCGGTCGTTTTGCCGGCGCATGGCTGATGATCGCCGTGCTGGGGTGGTACGCAGTGGCGCTGCTGCCCGGCGCCATTCGCCAACCCGACCTGCTCGCTGCGGGTGTCGCCATTGCTGTCGGCGTGGCGTGGATGCGCAGCCTGGCCACCCGTCGCTATCGTGAACGGGACCGTACCCGACGCTTCGAGTTACCAACGCTGCGACTGGTGCTGCCACTCTTCGCCGCATTTCTCGCGCTCTCATCACTGTGGCCGCTGGACGGGGCCGACGCGACCTGGGTTGGCACGTTCGCGTTACTCCCGGATCGCGGCGAACCCTCCACCGCGTCCGTGTCGGTGGCACTCGAGCACGTAGCCGCGTTCACACTGGTCGGCTACGTTATTGCCGAATTTTACGGACGCGATTTCGAGCACTATCGTCAGTTCGTGTGGCGCGTGATTGCGTGGGGTGGAGGGCTGTCCGCACTGCTTGAGCTGGCGCGCGGATTCCATCCCGCCTACCGCGCCAGCGCACTGATGGTGCTGTTCACCATCGGCGCGGCGGCATTCGGGGGATGGCTGTACCATTTGCAGCGCGAGCACGTGCGGGCGCTGCTCAGGCGTCGATCGTCGTCGCCATCAGACGTCGTGACTACTTCGTCCGATCCCGTCGAACGGGCACCCGCATTCCCTTGATCTTCGTGGCCTTGAGCGCCGCGACAATGTCGTCGGCGATCTCCTCGGGCACTTCCACCGTCGAGTACGCGTCGGTGATCTGAATCGCGCCAATGGATCCGGCGTCAATCCCGACCTCGTTGGCGATTGCGCCTACCAAGTCACCGGGTCGCATCTTCGCCTTGCGTCCCGCTCCAACCCAGAGGCGCGCCACGGCCCACTCCGGAGTCGCATGCGCCTTGGCCCCGGTCTTGGCGACCGGTTTCCCGGCTGGTTTGCGGTCGGGACGGGCGTCGGGTCTGGCCGCCGGCTTGCCACCGGGACGCTCCGGTCCTTTGTCGCGAAAGAACGGGCGCCGGTCATCATCGCGCGCCGGTCGTTCCGGACGTGGCACCGCCGTCGGAATGTCCGCCTCGTCCGACTCGTCGCGCGACTCCAGCATCTTGATGGCGGCGGCAGCGACATCCATCACGTCAAACTCTTCGGCCAATGATTCCACGATGCTGTGGAATGGTTCGAATTCCCCTTCCAGAATCGCTTCGCGCAGTGACGCGCGCGCCAGTTCGAGTCGACGCGAACGCAAGTCGGCTACCGTGGGCACGGTTGCGATCTCAATCCGCTGAGACGTCAGCCGTTCGATGTTGCGCAGCAACCGATGCTCACGCGGCTCGGCGAACGTAATCGCCACGCCGTCGCGTCCGGCGCGTCCGGTGCGCCCAATGCGATGCACGTACGATTCGGCATCCACCGGCACATCGAAATTCACCACGTGCGACACGTGCTTCACATCGAGCCCACGCGCCGCCACGTCAGTGGCGATCAACAGATCCGTCTTGCGCGCGCGAAACTTGTTCATCACGCGATCGCGCTGATCCTGCGACAGGCCGCCATGCAGCGCTTCGGCCCGCAACCCGCGGCCAATCAGCGTTTCCGTCAACTCGTCGACTTCCGTGCGCGTGCGACAAAACACGATGGCCGACGTTGGATGCTCAAGGTCGAGCACACGCGCCAGCGCGCTCATCTTGTGCGCGCGCGGCACCATATACGCCACCTGCCGCACACGCGCCGCCTCGCCATCGGGCACCGATTCCCGATCGATCCTCACCGTGACCGGGTCACGCAACTGCCGCTGCGCGATCGACGCAATGCGTGGCGGCAGGGTCGCCGAAAAAAGCGCCGTCTGTCGCGCCTTCGGGGTTGCCGCCAGAATCACTTCGATATCCTCGGCGAAACCCATGTCCAGCATTTCGTCGGCTTCATCCAGCACCACCGTGCGCAGGGAACCGAGTTGCAGCGTCTTGCGTCGCAGATGATCCATCGCCCGCCCCGGCGTGGCAATCACGACATCGACACCGCGCTTGAGCGCGCGGATCTGCGTATCCATGGACGCGCCGCCGTAAATGGCCAGCACCTGCACGCCCAGCGGCTTGCCATAGCGATGCACCGCTTCCGCGACCTGCATGGCCAACTCGCGCGTCGGCACCAGGATCAGCGCAGTGGTGCGCTCGGCGGGCCGCGCATCGGGTGTGACACGATGCAACAGCGGGAGCGCAAAAGCCGCCGTCTTGCCGGTACCCGTGGCGGCCTGCGCGAGGATGTCGCGGCCCGCCATGAGCGGCGGAATGGCCGCGCGCTGTACCGGTGTGGGTTCCTCGTATCCGAGCGCGGCGAGCGCATCGGCCACCCGAACATCCAGCCCGAGCGAGGTAAATCCGCGATCGGGCGATTCAAGAGCTTCGGTCACGTCGTCTGGAGAAGGTCGTCCATCAGCGTGAACACGGTATCGCGCGCCGTTTGGTTCTTGAGCGCGCCAAACGTGATCGCCAGGCGATCGTTGTCGTCAAGCAATTCGCGCGTGCAGCCGTTGAGCGCGTCGCGGGCCGCCGCACGCTTCTCATCGGTCAACAGTGCCGACGCACGTGGCAGGAATTCGATCTTGGGACCGCCACCGCGCATCGGACGCGCCGCCCAGAACACGGCATTCGAGCCAACGCGCTGAAAGCTCACAACCCCCGACGCAGATTCGTCGGTGCGGAACTGCAGCTGTTCGGGACGTGCCAAACTCCACTCGATGAGCGCGTCCAGCACGGCGGTGTAGCGGGGCCGATCAGAGCCTGCGGTATCCCGGTTCATCGCGGTGATGAACGCGTCGCGGGCGATGGGCAACGTACGGGTCATGAAACCCTCCTTTAGTCTGATAAATCTAGCGGGTTCACGGCGCTGGATGTCCCGAAAAGACCCCGTCGGGTACATCTGGGAGTCTAATTTTCCGAATATGACCCTTTCCGTCGAGCCATTCCCCTTCGAAATCCGTCGCTCACCTGTTCAGGGCCTGGGCGGATTCGCCACACGTCACATTCCTGCTGGAGCGCGACTCATTGAGTATGCAGGCGAGAGAATCACGCCGGTCGAAGCGGAAACGCGGTACCCCGACGTGACCGGTGAGCGCCATCATACCTATCTGTTTGCGATCGACGATGAGATCGTGGTCGATGCGTCGGTGCATGGCAATGAGGCGCGTTTTCTCAATCATTCGTGCGCGCCCAACTGCGATGCGGTCATTGCTGAGGGCCGCATCTGGATTGAGACGCTGCACGACATCGAACCCGGCGAGGAGCTCGTGTACGACTACGCGTACATCCTGAACGAGCGCCATACGCCAGCGGCCAAGCGGCGCTACCCGTGCCATTGCGGTGCGATTACCTGTCGCGGCACGATACTGGGACGCAAACGCTGAGCGCGTTGGCCCTGTCCGTTGCGTGCACATTGGAGCCCGCGCTACGCGAGCGACGTGCGTTCACTCTCGTGGAGGGCTCATGCGGTTACGGTCCATCGCAGTCGCCGTTCCCGTTGCCAGTTCCATCGTGGGATGCGCGTGCAACTGAACAAGACCATGCCGGTGAAGGAGTTCCTGGCGATGATGAACGAGCAGTACCGTCGCAGCGTGGACACAAGCTGTACTGGTTGTCACGCCAACACCAACGTGGCCGGCGTGCTCAAGCTGGATTACGCCAGCGACGAGCCGAAAAAGAAACAGATCGCCAGACAAATGGAACGCATGACGCAGTCCATCAACAAGGATCTGTCAAAGGTGAAGGAGCTCGATCAGCCCTACATCAGAACCACCTGCGTGGTGTGTCATCGCGGCGCGGAGCACATGCCAACCACTATGGATCCACTCAAGAACACCGAGTCGCCACCAACCCGGTAGAAAAGCTGATGTCGCTCAAATGGTCCCGGGTTGCACCACTGCTCGACGCCGCGGGGCACGATCA
>JANOKE010000911.1:0-2902 GCA_031419135.1 Gemmatimonadaceae bacterium | reverse complement strand
TACGACGAGGTGCATCTGCTCCCGGCACCGGTCTTTCAGATCACGGCCTCGTTGCAGGCGCGCCGCCGTCTGGGGCTGACGGCAACGTTGGTTCGCGAAGACGGGCGCGAAGACGATGTGTTTGCGCTGATCGGTCCGAAGAAGGCCGACGTCCCGTGGAAAGTACTCGAGCGTGAAGGGTGGATCGCCACGGCGGTGTGCACCGAAGTGCGTGTGCCGTTGCCGGACGGAGTGCGGATGTCGTACGCGGTCGCCGACGCGCGGGCGAAATTCCGTATCGCGTCGGAAAGCACGGCGAAATCGGCGGTGGTGCGCGATATCATGGCGCGGCACCCGGGCGAACCCGCGCTGATCATCGGTATGTACGTCGAGCAGCTTGAAGCCATCGCGCGCGAACTGCGCGCACCGGTGATCACTGGCACGACCGCTCAACGCATACGGGACACATTGTACGAGCAGTTCCGATCTGGCGTCCTGCCGGCGCTTGTCGTGTCCAAGGTGGCGAACTTCGCGATCGATCTGCCGGATGCTGCCCTGGCGATTCAGATTTCAGGTACCTTCGGCTCCCGTCAGGAGGAAGCGCAGCGACTGGGGCGCATTCTCCGACCAAAAGCCGGAGCGAATCAGGCGCACTTCTACAGCGTTGTGACCGCAGACACCGTCGAGCAGGACTTTGCGCTCAAGCGGCAACTGTTCCTTTGCGAGCAGGGCTACGAGTACGAGATCGTCGATGCGAGTGCGTACCGGGATGCGGACGCGGGAGTTGCTTCATCATGAAACTGTCAGACGTCGACTGGTCCAACGTTTTGCAGGGACTGTCGCGGTGGTACCCGCTGCCGCTCGCTGCGCGCCGACTGCTGCTGGACACGCTGACTCAGACGGGCGCGGTGCCGGTCTCGCGCTTTGGATTGCAGTGCGACGCGATTGTCAGGTCGGGCATTGCGGTGTTCGATGCTGAGCGCCGCTGCCTGACGCTGGCCGAACCCCATCGAATGCTGATGACCGTGTTGCGCACGATCAGCCGTTGTCCCGTGTTCGACGCGCCGTCATCGACCGTGCTGGTGAAGTACATGGAAGAGCATTTCAGTCCGGAGGACATCTGGCAGCTGAGTGATCGTCCTTCAAGTGCGTGGCAGGGACACCTTTCCCGGACCACATTGGCGTCCCGCGTGGCGTCTGTCGGATGGCCGCGAGAGTTGTTGGTGGCGAAGTCAGACGTCGACCTGCTGAACTGGGCCGCCGCGCGCGGCCGAGCGACTCCCGATGACGCGTTGCTGAGCGATCTCCGCGAACTGCAGGGATTGGCGCGTGTTCTGATGGAACGCGGACGCGCCATTTCGTTGCGCGAGCTCGCGTCGCGCCAGAACGCTGCCAATCCTGCACCGTTTGTGCGCGCGCTGCATATGGGACTGGGCACATTGGTACTGTTCGTTGGCCTGCACAGTGAAGGGCTTGAGCCGACAATCGGGTTGTGGCCTGAGGCGTTGACGGAACTCATCCGCCTGCCGGCGGTGCCCCCGACGCAGGTCGAACCGGTGGAGCATTTTGAGTTCGCGGTGTTGATGGAAGACATGACGGCCGTGCTGGCCGCGGTGGCGACGGCACCCGTGCGATTGCGCGCCAACGAGATGCTCGTGTTTGCCCGCACCCGAACCGAGATCGAGTCGCGACTGGTGTCGATTCCGCCGTGGGCTGCGACGGTCATCCGCAGCGCCGCACAGACCCGCGTAGACGCGACGGTGCATGAGCTGCTTTATCACCAATTCATCACGCGTGTAGCGAGGCACAACCTGCCGCATCTCGAAATTAGCGACTCGGGGACCACCTGGCTTGCACTCTCTCCGCGCGATCGACTGGCGGCACTGCTGTCGCCGATGCGTGCGTCGAAGGCGAGGAATCCACCGAGCACGTACCGATACAATCGGGATGACCGGTTTTTCCCGTTCGCGATGTCGTACTACAAGGAGCCGACGGCGCTTCATCTGCGTGCGGATCTGACACGCGCCTTTCTGTCGCTGCCGAGTGGTTTTGTCGGCGTCGCGGCGTTCCTTGAATACGCGTCGCGCGAGGCGAATCCTTTGGAAGCGTTGCCGCGTGCTGTCAAGGATGAGCTCTTCCTGCACATGGATTATGGCGGCGCAGATATTCGGTCGGTATTCACCGGGCTCTGGAGCAGCGCGTTGCAGAATTTCCTGTCGTCGCGACTGGTCATGCTGGGTGGGGCGCGTCTCGGCGTCACGGCCAAGGGCGTGCTGTGTTTCGCACTCACCGATGCTGGACGGTATCTGCTTGGCGACATCGGGCAATTCGCGTACGGTGTCGCTGAAGTCGCCGATGTCGTGGTCCAGCCGAACTTCGATGTCATCTTCCTGAGTGCGTCTCCGGCGCTCGAAGCATGCATGGGCCGAGTGGCTGAACGGGTTGGAAAGACGCCTGGTCTGGCGTTTCGCATTACCCGCGCATCGGTCCTGCGTGCGGCGGAGTCGGGTGTGACCGTCGGTGAAATCGTGGCGATCCTTGCCGAGGCGTCGAGCAAACCGCTCCCGAAGAACGTGCAACGGGAGATTGTCGGGTGGGTGGCCTCAATCCGGCGCGCACACCTGCGCCGGATTGAGGTGATTGATTGCGCGGACGCGGAATCCGCCGATCGCGTGATCACAGCGCTTGGAAAGAAGGTGCGTCGATTGACGGCCACGATGCTTGAGATCGGGGCGCCAACATCACAGGCGCGCGCAGCCTTGTTGAAGCGCCTCCGCACGGCTGGCGTTTTCCTGAATGATGAAACAGGTCGCCAGACTACGACGGAACCAAAACCGCGGCGTGAACGCGACGCCGACACGTTCGATGTGGACTTCGAGTAGAACGCGCGTATCCTGATACATGCGCGCCGGACCCCTTCGGA
>JANOKE010000910.1:0-4528 GCA_031419135.1 Gemmatimonadaceae bacterium | reverse complement strand
CGCCGCGCTGCCACACGACCCTCGGCCCTCCCATTGACAGTGTATCTACGGCGTAGTACTATGCCAATTGCATTTGAGTGGGATCCCGACAAGGCCGCTGCGAACGCGACCAAACACGGGGTGGACTTCCGTGAGGTTGTGCGCATATGGCGCGATCCTTATGCGCTGATCCTTACGGTCGACCACGAATCGGAAGTGCGGTACCAACTGATAGGCGCGATCGACGACCGCATCTTGATCGTCGTCTTCACCATCAGGATGCAGGCCATTCGATTGATCTCTGCACGTTACGCCAGCCGCCAGGAGCGACGACGCTATGCCCAAACGCCACGGGATGGGTAAGTCCAAGATCGTGCGGGTGCGCGCCGACACGGCAACCGCGCGGCCGCGCAACACAGCGCGCAACACCGTGCCCAGTGCTGCGGAGATTGAGCGTCGCTCGGTGAGCGATCCGGATAACCCAGCACTCACCGCCGCGCAGCTTGCTTCGATGCAGTTATTACGGGACGCACCGCCCAAGGTGCTGTTCAGTCTGCGCATCGATGCCTGCGTACTGGCCGCCTATCGCCGCAGCGGGAGAGGGTGGCAAACGCGGATGAACGAGGTGTTGGCGGCAGCGGTCACGTTGAGCGCACCGAGTGTCTCCACGGTCATTACCGACATCGAAGCGTCGGCACGTCGCACGCTGGCTCTCGCACAGCAACTGCGACAACGCGACGCGGATGGCTAGCTCGCGTGCCCGACGTGTCGCGGGCCGAACTCGCCGCCGGAATTCCTGCTGCCGAATATCTCGCCGTGCAATTCCGGCTTCCGGATGCGTCACCGACAACCAACGGCACCTCGTCCGCGGAAAGCGACGAACAGCGTCGTCAGCAGAACGAGCGCTTGCGCGCGGATCAACGTGCGCTGGTCGCTGCCCTCGAAGCCGAGCCCGGCATAGAGGGAGTCGCCGTCGGCGACGTGCTGCCGCGTATGGAGCATCGCTCGCGACCAGTTGAAATCGACAATGCGGATCGTTCATCGGATGCGCCCGTGCGTTGGGTGCGCACCGCGTTGGTGGATCCGGACTTTTTTCGGGCGCTTGATCAACGCGTGCTGACTGGCCGTGACTTTTTGCGCAGCGATGTCGAGAATGCACATCCGGTGGTGATCGTGAACAGCGCGTTCGTGCTTAAGCGTTCGCTGACGCAGATTGGCGTGGGTGGACTGATCGGAGTGCCGATGGCGGGGTGGTTGGTTTACGCGCTGACGGGCGGTGCCAACGCCGGGAGTTCGATGGTGAACTCGATGCTGGTGGCCGTGGGACTGGCGACGGCGATCGTATTGGTGGTGGGGGTGTGTTCGTGTCTGGTGCCGACTCGCCGAGTGCTCGCGGTGCAGGCGAGCGAGGCGATGCGGGCGGACTCATAGACGGTCACAACCGGATGCGAACCCGATCTCCCGCGAACCGCACCGCCGTCGCCGTTGGGGTTCCTGCCACGCGGACAGCGAACAGTCGCGGCGCGGCGCCAATCATCTTCGACCCGCGTACAAGCTGCAATGTGAGCTGCCGACTTCGGTCATCCCACAGCATTTCAATCCCTGTCCACTCGCCCTTGCGGTAGTTGAACGTGTGGCCGTCATCGTCGTACATAACGCTGGTGCGGCTCGCGCCCGGATACACCACGAGCTCCGTCGGTTCGCTGCTGGGTTCTTCCGTGTATTGCTTCACCGGTCCCATCGGAATCACCGCGCCCGCGCGCACATACAGCGGCATGGTAGCAAGATCGACAGGTTTTTCAACTTCGCGTCCGCCTTCAACGCGCTCGTTCGTCCAGAAATCGTACCACACGCCGCGCGGTAAGTAGACTCGGCGCGACGTCGCGCTCTTTTCCACCACGGGCGCGACGAGTATGTCCGGGCCCCACAGGTACTCATCGCCGCGCGCAACGGCCGTCGGATCGTCGGCGTGATGCAACCACAGCGCACGCATCATCGGCATTCCCGTCTGGTGCGTCTCACGCAGTGCCGAATACGTGTACGGCATAAGTCGCATGCGCAGCTCGAGATACTTTCGGAGAATCGGCTCGACCTGCTTGTTGTTCAGCTCCGCGGGATCCACGCGGAAGCTGTTGTTGGCGCCCGTCTCGAATGGCCCACCGTCGCCGCCATCCCACCCCCACGGCAAACGCAAATGCCAGTTGCGACCGTGACAGCGGAAGCTCGGGCAAAATGCGCCGAACTGGAACCAGCGTACATGCAGTTCACCGGTGTACTCGGCCGTCGGATAGAATCCGCCAATGTCGCTGCCCCAGAGCGGGAATCCTGATAGGCCCGAGTTGATGCCGATGGGCACGTGCAACTGCAGCGTGCGCCACAAACCTTGCGTGTCACCCGACCAGATGTAGCCGCCGTAACGCTGAATGCCCGGACTCGCGTTCCGATGCAACGCAAAGGGTCGCTCGTTCGGCACCCACTGCTGCATCCCTTCCCAGTACATCCGATGGCGATTGAGGCGCGATGGGCCGTCGAGTCCATCGCCTTGATCGGGCCACCAGCCGTCAACACCAACCTGGTCGAACACGCCCTTGTGCACGGGCCAATAACATGCAGCCGAACGGTCGGGAGGCCACTGATTCTGCTCATTGCGCCCACTCGGCTGCGGCGGGCCGGTGCACGCGTCGGTCACTGAGCCCGTGAGTGTGCGCCCCTCGATCACCACGTGCAGCACTATCCTGAAATGCCGACCGTGCAGTTCGTCGAACATCTGCTTCGGATTCGGAAAGTTGTCAGGCTTCCAGCCGAACTCACCGTTCCGCGTATTCCATCCCGACGGTGTGAATTCCGTGCCGAGATAGATCAGCGTGTCGCACGGCAACTTCTTCTCACGCATCGTGCGCGCCACACCAAGGATTTCATCCGGCCCGCTCAGCGTGCGATGCGACTGCTGATACCCAAGCGTCCAGCGCGCTGGCATTTCCTGAAAACCGGTGATCATCGCGTACTCGCGCATGATGACCTTCGGATCGCGCGACGCGACGAGGAAGACGTCGAGTGGAGAATTCGTCGCCAGTTGCGTCGGCGTTGGGCTCGCCGCACCCACAACTCCGGCCTCGCCGCCAAACGCCCGCGGCGGCGCGGGTGTGAACTTGCCCTCTGCCCCCGTCAGGTCGAACGTGCCATACGGCTGATGGATGAACATCGCCCAACCATCTTCCGTGCCGATGAGCCACTGCACCGGCGCGCGTGTCCCGTGCGTTGACAACCGATACGCGTTGTTGCTGACCTGGCCGTTGCGCATCTGATCGATCACGCCCTTGCGATCGAACTGCGCGCCCCCCTCTCCAAAACCAAGCAACGGGCCTTTGCCGAGGAGGAAAGAAACCTCTGATGTCTCGGTACTCAGGCCGAGTCGCTGCAACACCTCACCACGTGCCGTCTCGATGGTCAGCGACGGCGGCGACGCAGTGAACTTCACCACGACATCACGCGCGCGCACCTGTGCGACGCGCGACGCGTCGGTCCCACGCGCGACGGGCCGGGCCTTGTCGTGGACGGTCAGCGCGCCGGTCAGCGGCACTGGCGTTCTGGTGCCGGCTACAACCGGTGATACGGTGATGCGCACGGTCGTTGGCGACAGCGACCACACGGCGATCTCGACGGGTTTTCCGCCCACGATGATGTCCGCGGAGTCGCTGTGAAATGCGCCCGCGAAGTATGCGCCTGACGCCACCGCGCCGAGCCGTTTGAGCGCCGCCCGGCGAGAGATACCGTCGGAGTTCAGTTCATCCTTCATGCGCGGTTATGTAAGCGCAGCCGTTAGCCTACCGCGCATCCTCCCCCCATCAGCACGCGGCTCTCCTTCCCCCTGAACATGGCCCCCGGTCTTTCCGTCGGCTGGCGCTGATGGTTCGGTGGTTTGTCATCTGTCCCGTGATGACTCAAGCTCCTTCTGTCGCTCTTGAAACCCTGCGAGTTTCTTCTTGAGATCGGAAATCTCCTTTTTGACCTTGCGCAACTCTGCTTGGTTCTTGACTCTGCGCAGGTAGTCCTCTCCAAGTTCCTCAGCGATGTATTGCTCAGGCTGACTTCGTAACACCCTGAGGTACGGATTGCCCCATACAGCGCCTTCCCGGAATTCGAGTTTGCCGGCTTGGATGCCCTCCACGATGAAGTCGCGGGTCACGCCGTAGTCCTTCTGGGCCGTTACCTCGCTGAGGACGGCGCCCTTACGAACCCATTCGCCATATTCCGCCATGTCGGATACCTCAAGGTTGCCATGACGAGCCACGCGCAATGTCGTGTTTGAAACCACCCCCGATATCGTTGCTCGCGGCCACTGCGTCGGCCATGGCCTTCAAGTCGATACGAACCAGCTCGTTGCTGTCATGGGCCGTCAGCTGATTGAGCTTCGCCTGCATGCGGTCGAAGAACTTGCCCTTGACGCAGGCCTGGGCCTGGGCCTGAGACTCCCTCACGGTGCCGAGCAGCCGGACCGCCATGCGCTCGACGAAGCTGTGTCCCGCATTGCGGCCTGCGATCAGTGCGG
>JANOKE010000909.1:0-1145 GCA_031419135.1 Gemmatimonadaceae bacterium | reverse complement strand
TACGTCCTGCTGTTCGATCCGCTGGACGGATCGAGCAACATCGATGTCAACGTGCCCGTCGGGACGATCTTTTCGGTCTATCAGAAGATCACACGCGGGACGCGCGGTGAGATGGAAGACATGCTGCAACCGGGACGCCGTCAGGTCGCGGCAGGTTATGTCATTTACGGATCCAGCACCATGATGGTGTACACCACGGGGCAGGGGGCTCACGGTTTTACACTCGATCCATCCATTGGCGAGTTCCTGCTGTCACATCCGCACATCAAGATTCCGGAGCGCGCACGCTATCTCTCTGTGAACGAATCGTATGAGCAGGACTGGCCGGAGCCCACGCGCGCGCTGATGCGCCGCTATCGTGGCATGGACGGCCAACGCAAACCGTTGAATGTGCGGTATGTCGGATCCCTGGTGGCGGATTTTCACCGCAACCTTTTGGGAGGAGGTGTATTCTGCTATCCCGCCAACGCCAAGGCGCCGCGTGGCAAGCTACGCTTGCTGTACGAAGCGAATCCGCTGGCATTCATCGCCGAACAGGCCGGCGGCTCAGCCACCGACGGCCACCGGCGCATTCTCGACGTCGAGGCGCACGAACTGCATCAGCGCACGCCCCTGTACATCGGGAGCAAGGCTGAAGTGGAAACGGTGGCCGAGTTCGCGCTGCCGGCCTTGGAGCGGCGAGCCAATGCAAGAGGGGAAACAACGCCCTGAGCGGAACCACGCCGGGGTGTGATTCGCTCGCTACATTCTGCCAATGACCGACCGTCTCTCCCCGTCCGGTATTCCGATCTCCACCGTCGTCGGACCCGACGACGTGCACACCGTATACGCCCGCGATCTGGGAAACCCCGGGCAGTTCCCGTTTACCCGCGGCGTTCAGCCCACCATGTATCGTGGACGCCTGTGGACCATGCGGCAGTACGCCGGCTTCGGCACCGCGCAGTCCACGAACCAACGCTTTCGATTGCTGCTCGATGCCGGTCAGACGGGACTGTCGGTGGCGTTCGATCTTCCCACGCAAATGGGCATCGATTCGGACTCGCCACGGGCGCTGGGTGAAGTGGGTCGGGTGGGCGTTGCGATCGACACGGTCGAGGACATGCAGGTGCTGCTGGGCGGGATCCCGCTGGCCGACCTCTCGCTCA
>JANOKE010000908.1:0-1075 GCA_031419135.1 Gemmatimonadaceae bacterium | reverse complement strand
GTCGGTATGGCCTGGCGGCAGCGACAAACGAATGATCATCTCGCTGTCGTCGGCGCGTCCCGCCACAACAACTTTTCCCTGACGCCCGCCAGCGAACAGCCCCGCCGCATTGGTGAGGATCAAGCCGCCCTTCTTGCGTTCGGGATTGTGGCAGGCACCGCAGCGGGCGGCAAGAATTGGTTGGATAAGCGAGTCGTACACCGGCGCCGACTCGGGATTGGCGATTCGAATGCGCGTGCGCTCTTTCTCGCCTGGAAACCCGGCCAACCGTCGAACACGCTCTGGCAGATGCTGCGTGAGGTATCCGTTGCCCCGCGACAACGTGCCGCCCAGATGACCTCCAATCACGACGGCCACAAAGAGCACACTGGCGGTGACCGCATACGGAACGCGGAACGCCACGTGTCCCAAGTCCGCGCGTGAGCGGAACAAGTAGCCAAGGGCGGCCAGCGAGGGAATGAGCAGTCCCAGGCGTCGGTGCCAGATCAGCAGCGTCGGATCGTAGCTTCCCCAGTCGGCCAATACGAGTCCCGCCAGGCCAGCGGCGATGGCACTCCACGCGCCGAGCAGCAAGAGGACTGGAATCAACGGCTGCAGCGTGCGGTGCGATGTCCATCGCCCGATACCCTCGGCCACGAGCGCCAGCACGAGCATCCCCAGTGGGAGATGAACCAGGAGCGGATGGAATCGCCCCATGAACGGCCAGAGCGACGACCCGTGGTCACCGCCTGCAATGGACACGACGAGCAGCACGCCGAGCCCACCGGCTAACCAACGCAGTGTACGCGACATGCGCGCCGTGTCAGACTTTCGTCAACTTTGTCACGCGCCCATCGTCAATCCATTCCACGACGTAGATGTTGCCAACGCGGTCCACCCACAGGGCGTGTGGTGAAATGAAGCGACCCTGACGACGCTTGTCGTGCGGAATATTGGGGTATCCCTTGAGATCCGGATACGTGGTTCCGAACTGGGATTCCGAGGTGAATGTGCCACCGTCGAGGTAGTCGCCAAGATCCGCCACTTTCGTATTGGACTTGTCGAATATCGAGACGCGTGCGTAGAGATCGGGTAC
>JANOKE010000907.1:0-2767 GCA_031419135.1 Gemmatimonadaceae bacterium | reverse complement strand
GCGGCGATTCCCGCCTTGAACTCCTGATCGTCGGCGAGGGACTCCTGGTACTTGTGCATCGCGATTCCGCAGACCGCGCACTGCCAGACTCGCTCTGGGACGAGACACTCGTGAGGCGACGCCCTGCATCTGGCATCTATCGATTTCCTGCGTGCGCAACGACAGGACGTCGCGCTTGCCAGCTACGACCGCTGCATGATCGACGCTGCGCGGCGCATGAAGATCCGCATCGCCGACATCTGACGCCGATAGATCGCGGCCGTTGACAGTCGGCTTACGGCCTGATCACCGGCTTGGCCAACTGGTCTTTGCCCTTGTCCTTCGCCGCGATGCCCTTCGTCATCCACTCCGGCTCCGGCGCACCCTTCAACTTCACGTCGAAAAACGTCTGCATCCGACCGGCCCAGTCTTTCTGGTTGGCGCGACCCGAAATGCCGTGCAGTTCGTTGTTGTAGTTGAACAAGTACGATTCTTTCCCCTGCCGACGCATGCCGATGTACATCTCGATGCCTTGATACCACGGCACCGCACCGTCCTGGTCGTTGTGCAGAATCAACAGCGGCGTCTGGACGCGGTTGATGTGAAAGAGCGGCGAGTTTTCCAGATACAGTGGCAGACCTTCCTGCAGGGATTTGCCGATTCTGCTTTGCCCGCTTTCGTATTGCATGGCGCGATTCACGCCGCTCTCCCAACGAATGCCTCCGTAGGCGCTGGTCATGTTCGACACCGGCGCGCCTGCTTCGGCGGCCGCAAACATGTTCGTTTGCGTAATCATGTACGCAATCTGGTAGCCGCCCCACGAATGGCCTTGCAACCCCAGCTTCTTCTGGTCCACGAAACCCTTGTCGATGAGTTTCTGCACGCCGGGGATAATCGACTTGAGCGCGCTCTGGCCGGGGTGTCCGTCTTCGTAGAAGATGTCGGGCTCGAACATCAGGTACCCGTTGGACACGTAGTGCGTAATGTTCACCGACGTACCGCCATTCGGTGCGATATACGAATGCAGGCCGTCCGACAGATCCTCGTAGAAGTAGGTGATCATCGGATACTTCTTTGACGGGTCGAAGTTGGCCGGCTTGTAGAGAATCCCCTGTCGCGGCACGCCGTCGGCGCTGCTCCACGAAACGAGTTCTGCGCTGCCCCACTGGTACTCCGTCTGGAACGCGTTGGCGTTGGTGATCTTCGTGGTAGCCGCGGCAACCGTTGGCCCCACCCAGAGATTCGGGAAGTCCACGAATGTGCTCTTCGTGAGCATGTACAGGTCGGCATGTTCGGCCTTGGACGGAGTGCCGTATCGCACCGGATCCATCAGGACTTTCTCCGGAGCCCGACGAGCGTCCAGCCGCGCGCGGTAGAAGCCGCTCTCCTTGGTGTCCTCGTCAAACGCAGACAGCCAGATGGGTTTCGACGTGTCGAGGAACCGCACGTCCTCGTCGGTCTCGAGCGCGATGGTGCGGAAGGTGATGTGCTCGCGACGACCCAGCGAATCCGTGAGAATCACCGGTGCGCGAACGCCCGCCGGATCGAACTCCCAGATGTCAAATCGGTCGTTGATCAACAGTGAGCGATCGTCCTTCGTCCATCCGGCAATGCCCCACGCGGCCGGGTCGCCTGGCGTGCTCCACGTTTCCTGCTCGAAGCGCACGCTCTTGAGCGCACTGGTAAGGTCGGTGGTTTTGCCGGTGGCGATGTTGTACGAATACCACTCCTTGTCGTGATACCAGGTGATGTACTTCGCGCCCACGGAGAGCTGCGCCTGACCGGTAATGGCTTTGACCACTTCCTTCCTGGTGCCTGTCGCCGGATCAACCACATACACGTCGGTGGCGCCATCGCCCCATGTGCGCGGCAAGTCGTACGGCACCCCTGTGGCCTGCAGCCCCACCTTCGCGTCGTCCGACAGCACAACACCTGGGAAGTTTTCGTCGGTGAGGCGCATAAACTTTTTCGTTGTGAGATTGACGACGCCCTGGAACGTGCGATTGAGCGCGGCGTTCACCTGCAGCAATTGTGTGGGCTGAATCTGGGCATCTTTGTAATGCCAGAGATCGAACTTCGCCTTGCCAACCAGCGAGTCGGCGGACACCGCCTCCTCACGGGGCGGCGCGATGGAAACGGTGATGGCGTTGCCCGCCCGCGTGAAGCTGGCCGCCACATTATCCGGGAATCGGTAGTACGCCGGCAACGACTGGGCGGAAAGCAGCATCTGCGCAGTGCCCGCTTTCACAGTGCCGTGGTAGATCGCCGTATTCGCGTTCGGGCGACCGAACTCGTTCTTGTCGCTTGTGAACACAAACTGCGACTGCGCGCGATCGAAGGTGAACGCGCGATAGTTGCCGGGTCCGTTCATCACGGTCCGCGTGGTGCCGGTGGCCAGGTCGCGCAGGTACACACCATCCCTGGTGGAATCGCGCGACGTCACGGTGTACGCCAGCACTCTGGCGCTGTCGTCAAAGGTGTAGCTCGCCACATCGGCGAGTCGTTCCTCGACGCCGGTGTCAAGGTTGCGGAGCATCACCGGCGTGCCGTATGTGCGCCGCGCCACTTGTCCGTCGGCGGCACCTCCGGCGCCACCGGCGCGCCCACCGCGTCCGCCACGCCCACCCGCCGTTGCAGCGGCGACCGAGTCGGCCACGGGGTCGGCCATGCCATACGCGAGCCACTTGCCGTTGGCGGTCGGCACGCGGAATCCGCGGGCACCCTTGATCGATTCAATGTTGCCGTCGGCCAGTCGAATCACGCGCAGCGAGTTGTTGGCCGTCGCGTT
>JANOKE010000906.1:0-2963 GCA_031419135.1 Gemmatimonadaceae bacterium | reverse complement strand
ATCGTCGGAGTTGCACGAGGCACCCAGCGGACCGATGCACACCTTGCTTGACGCGTTGGACGGCCTGACGATGGTACCGCTCGATCGACCCGACGAATGCTGCGGTTTTGGTGGATCGTTTGCGATTGGTGAGCCCGACGTATCGGTGTCGATGGCGCGTGACCGGCTGGCAGACTCCGTCGCGCACGAGGCCGATGTGTTGGTGAGCAGCGATCCCTCGTGCTTGCTGCATCTGGACGCCGTTGCCGCGCGCGGAAAAACACAATTGCGTACCATGCATATCGCCGAACTGCTGGAGGAGGCCACGCGGTGAGGACCGCTCTTCCCGTGATGGCGCATCCCGCCACCGAGCATCCAGCCGCCGCAGCGGCATTTCTTCGTGATCCCGCGCGTGCGCGGTGGCATGACGAGGCGCTGTGGTTCGTTCGGCAACGTCGCGATCGCGCCACCGACTTGCCGGAGTGGGAAGCACTCCGCAATGCCGGATCGGCGCTCAAGGCGCACGCCATGGGGCGGCTGGCCGAGCTGTTGGAAGAGTTCGAACAGCGCGCAACCAAAGCAGGCGTTACGGTGCATTGGGCCCGCGACGCAACAGAACACAACGTCATCGTGTTGGGTGTTTTGCGCAACGCGGGCGTGAAGCGCGTGGCGAAGAGCAAGTCGATGCTCACTGAGGAGTGCGGGCTCAATCCATTTCTCGAGGCCGACGGTATCGAGGTGGTCGACACCGACCTTGGTGAGCGCATCGTGCAACTGGCCCACGAGCCGCCGTCGCATATCGTGCTGCCAGCCATACACTGGAAGAAGGAAGAGATCGGTGACTTGTTTCATCGCACCATGGGCACGGCGGCAGGCGAGTCTTCGCCCGCTGCATTGGCAGCGGCGGCCCGCGTGCATCTGCGCGATGCGCTGCTCAACGCCGATGCGGCCATCACCGGCGCCAACGCGCTGGTAGCTCAAACCGGTGGCGTGGTGGTATGCACGAACGAGGGAAACGCCGATCTGGGCATGCACTCGGCACCGTTGCATATCGTGTGCGTGGGTATCGAAAAAATCGTTGCCTCGCTGGACGACCTGGGAGTGCTGCTGCGTGTCCTCGCCCGCAGTGCCACCGGCCAACCCATCACGGCCTACACCACCCACGTCACCGCCCCACGACCCGGTGCCGCGATGCATGTGGTGCTGGTAGACAACGGGCGTTCGGCGCGCCTGGCCGACACCGAGATGCGAAGCGCGCTCCACTGCATCCGCTGCGGCGCGTGCCTCAACACCTGTCCCATTTATCGACGCAGTGGCGGCTACAGCTACGGACATGTCATTCCTGGTCCCATTGGGGCAATACTGGCCCCTGCTGTAAATCTCGCTGCGCATCGCAGTCTGCCATTCGCCTCGACGCTATGCGGGTCGTGCGGCGATGTGTGCCCGGTAAAGATCGATATTCCGGCGCAACTCCTCACGTGGCGCGAACGCAGCGCGGCCGCCGGTACGCTCCCCACAGGCTACGCGACTATCTTCCGGCGGCTCGGACAGATTCTTTCAAAACCGATCCACTTTGCACGCGCCGGGCGCCTGGCCCGTGCAACTCTGCGTACTCTGCGTACCCTGCGGTTCATCCCCGGCGCCAACCTTGCGCGTCGCTGGAATCCCTGGACACGCGCCGGTCGCGACCTGCCAACGCCGCCAACCGAGTCCTTCCGCGAATGGGCCAAGCGCACCGGTCGCATCACGTGAGCGCGCGCGATACGATTCTCGCGGCAATCCGCGCGGCAGCTGTTCCGCCGTCACCCTGTGCCGCACCCGTGATCAGCGATGTACATTCGATTGACCTGCTCGAACAGTTCCTGCGGGTACTCGCCGAGGTTGGCGGGCGCGGAATTGTGTGCACCGACGCGCAGACGAGTGACAGCCTGATCGCCGACATTGCTGCGGAGGTTGGCGCCGACGCGCCAGCAAACGTGCTTGTCGTGCCAGGCCGCTTTGCGGTCGCCGAGAATGGCGCCGTGTATGTTGATGCCACTGATCTTGCCGCACGCGCTGATATCGTTCGCGCCGAGCACGTGGTGCTGGTGGTGCCGCGCGGCGCGCTGGTGCGGTCGATGCACGAAGCCGTGCGACTGATGCCCGCCAATTCGACGTGCGGCTGGTTCCTCAGTGGCCCCTCGAAAACCGCCGATATCGAGCAGTCGCTGGTTATCGGCGCGCAAGGCGCGCGCACGCTGCACGTGATCTTCGACGGCGCGTGACGCGAGGGTGTACTACGCTTTTGCGGCGCCTGCCTCTTCCCATACACGAAACCCGCCAGCGAACGCATTGACATTGTCACCCAGGCGCGCATTGGGTGGCAGTGCCTTGAGCAGCTTGGCATTGCCGCCACCCAACACGACCGAGTCACACACCATCGCCAGACGCAAGGCTTCCGCGATGATATGCACGCGACGTTCCCAGATTCTCCGACCGGCGCGTTTGAGACCGGCCGCACCGAGGTAGTGCTCGTATGTGGCTTTCCGGAACGGGAGATGCGCAATCTCGAGCGGCACGACATGACCATCGTCAATCACCGCCGCGCCCAGTCCCGTACCAAGTCCAAGAAACAGCATGCGACCACCTGTGTAGCTGCCCAGTGCCTGCATCGCCGCGTCATTGATGATACGAACCGGCTTGCCGAACGCGCGCGTAAAATCGAAGTCCACCCACCCAGCGGCCAGATTGTGTGGATCGCTCATCACGCGACCGTGAACAACAGGCGCCGGAACGCCCATCGTAATCACTTCGTATTCCCAGTGGCTCGTAGCATCCTTCACCGCGTCCACCATGAGTTGCGGTGTCAATTCGGGACTCGAATCGGTGCGCACCGGTTCTGTTTGACCGGTGCGCACCGAGTCGAGCTCCGAATTGACGCCGCAACTCATGGTGGACTCGGTGAAGGATGCCACAAGCCACTGGGAGTACGACGTGATTACGAT
>JANOKE010000905.1:0-2664 GCA_031419135.1 Gemmatimonadaceae bacterium | reverse complement strand
GGCCGCGCTGCCCTTGCTGCTTGTTGTCTTCCTGCCACTGTCCGGTCTTTCCATGATTGTGGTGACAGCGTCGCTCGCATTGTTGATCGGACTGGGCGCGCTGGCAGCGTATCTGGGCGGCGCACCGATGTGGCGCGGCGCGGCCCGCGTATCCTTCTGGGGGGCGATGGCGATGGGCGCCACGGCATTGGTGGGCAAGCTGTTCGGGACCGTGGCGTAGGGAATGCGGTGCCTCCGGGCACCCATGATTGACATAGGGGTAGGGGGTATATATTCTCAATAGACAACACACCAACCTAAGGGGTACGCAATGACGCAACTCACGATGCACATCAGTGGCATGTCCTGTGGCCACTGTGTTGGCGCAGTGAAGAAGGCCCTCGAAGGCACGAACGGTGTCACCGTCGATCAGGTCGTCATAGGCAGTGCAACCGTCCGCTACGACGAATCGGCCACGTCGCCCGACCAGATCAAGCACGCCGTCGAGGAAGAAGGCTATGCCGTGACGTCGGCGGCATGACCGGCACCAAGTGGCTGGTGGTGATCGGCGGCATCGCCCTCATCGCACTGATCAACTGGTATTTCTTTTTCGCCGAACGCGCCGTAACGCCCACCGAAAGCCCGAAGGGGTCGTGAGTTCCACGGTGCAGGAGACCATCCGCATTCCCGTCACGGGGATGACGTGTGCCGCCTGTCAGTCGCGCGTGCAACGCACGTTGCAGAAACAACCGGGGGTCACCGACGCGTCGGTGAATCTCATGATGCAAAACGCGACGGTCACGTTCGACCCACAGTCTATCTCGCCAACGGCACTCGTCGATGCCATTCGCGACTCGGGGTACGGCGCCGAACTTGCATCGCCCGACCAGACGGCGTTCGAGGAACAGGACGCCCGCGATCGCTCAACCGACAATGAGTTCCGGACGCTGCGTCTGAAGGCCCTCGTGAGCGCTATCGTTGGCGTGCTGGTCATGCTGCTGTCAATGCCGCTCATGAGCAATCGAGCGATGAATATGCCGGGATCCGCTGCTGCCGTCGTGGACCCGTTCATGCGCTGGGTCATGGGTGTCATGGACCCGGCGTTGCGCACGATCGCGCCATGGTTGTACGCGCTGCCGACGGCGGGTATTTCGTGGGCCCTGCTGGTGATCACGATCATCGTTATGGCGTGGGCGGGTCGACATTTCTATACGCACGCCTGGGCGGCCTTCCGTCATCACGCGGCCGACATGAATACCCTGGTGGCCGTGGGCACCGGTGCGGCCTTTGTGTACTCCGTGATGGCCACCGTGGCACCGCAATTCTTTCTGCGTCGCGGTATGGCGCCTGACGTGTACTACGAAGCCGTCGTCATCATCATCGCACTCATCCTCACCGGCAACATGTTCGAGGCGCGCGCCAAAAAGCGCACTTCGGCGGCGCTTCGCCTGCTGGTGAATCTGCGACCCAGGACCGCACGGGTGTTGCGCGACAAACTTGAAGTGGACATCCCCGTAGAGCAGGTGATGCGCGGCGACGTGCTGACCGTGCGCCCGGGTGAACGCATCGCCGTGGATGGAGAGATTATCTCAGGTGAAAGTGCAGTGGACGAAAGCATGCTCACCGGTGAATCGCTGCCAGTGGCGAAGCACGCGGGCGACCATGTGATTGGCGCCACCATCAACCGCACCGGCGCGTTCCGTTATCGCGCCACGACGTTGGGGTCGGACAGCGTATTGGCGCAGATCGTCAAGCTCATGCGCGACGCACAGGGTTCGCGGGCGCCCATTCAGCGACTGGCCGACAAGATATCGGGAATTTTCGTACCAATCGTGATGTCGCTGGCGGTCGTCACGTTCGTGGTGTGGTTCATCTCCGCCGACAACGCACCCGGCGTGCGCGCGTTTGCCGCGTCGGTGGCAGTGCTCATCATTGCCTGTCCCTGCGCGATGGGTCTGGCAGTGCCCACGGCGGTGATGGTTGCCACCGGCAAGGGCGCGGAACTTGGCGTGCTGTTCAAGGGCGGCGATGTGTTGCAGCGCGCCGGTGACATTACCACGGTGGTGCTCGACAAGACGGGCACCGTAACCGAAGGGCGTCCCACGGTAACCGACGTCATCGTCACGCGGGGTGGTGCGTTTGACGGTTCGGCGCACTCACCCGACGATTTGCTGGCGCTCACCGCGTCGTTGGAAACGCTCAGTGAACATCCGCTGGCCGAGGCCATTGTGCGGGAAGCGCGCGATCGTACACTCGCCGTGCAAGCGCCGCAGTCGTTCGAATCGCACACCGGGCGTGGCGCCATTGGCGTGGTTGATGGATTCGCCGTCATCGTGGGCAACGACGCCTTATTGTCCGACTATTCGATCGAGGTCACGCCGCTTCGCGAAGCGGCCAATCAACTGGCCAGCAATGGTAAAACGCCCATGTACGTGGCGGTGGATGGCGCATTGGCAGGTGTGATTGCGGTGGCCGACCCCATCAAGCAATCGTCGCGCGCCGCCATTGTGCGCTTGCATGCAATGGGGCTAAACGTGGTGATGCTCACTGGCGACAATCAACGCACGGCCGATGCTATTGCCCGCGAAGCACAGATCGATCGGGTGGTGGCTGGCGTGCTGCCCGAGGGAAAGGTGGCCGAGATCCGGCGACTGCAGGCCGGGGGCAAGGTGGTGGCGATGGTTG
>JANOKE010000904.1:0-2012 GCA_031419135.1 Gemmatimonadaceae bacterium | reverse complement strand
CGGTATCACCGGCGAGAAGCAGCAGCGCATCACGGAGCAGATGTTGTCGATGGTGTCGCCGCAGGCGTGGATGGACGGCAAGATCATCGGCCTTGCCGGCGCGGCAGCCGTTGGGACGTCCTTCCTGATCGCGGGCGGACTCCTGGCGGCAACGGTGCTTCCGCGCGTCATGGGCAGGTCTGGTGTATCGCTGCCACCGCCGCCTGCTGAACTCGGCGTATTGGCAATCGTTGCGCTCACCACCGTGCTCGGCACGGTCATGTGGTTTGCGTTCATGGCCGCCATCGCCGCGACGATCGACGATCCGAACTCGTCGCCGCGCACTGTGATGCTCTTCATCCCGATGCTGCCCACGATGTTTGCGTTCAACCTGGTCTCGCGTGCCGACTCCATCGTAGCACAGGTCCTCGCGATCTTCCCGCTCACATCGATGGCGGTGTTGCCGGTGCGACTGCTGGCCACGACGGTCCCGTGGTGGGAGCCGGTTCTCGCGGTGCTGTTCCTGGCAAGCGCGGCCTGGATGTTTCGGCGCGCGGCTGGCAAGATTTTCGCGACGGGCGTGCTGCTGCAAGGCAAGGAGCCATCGATGGCCGAAGCGTTTCGCTGGGCGCGAGAAGCGTGAGCGAGCAGCCCGTGTCCAGCGGCTATCCAGGGCCATGGTCGGCTCGCTACGGCTTCCCCAGCGCCTCATCAAAGAACGCCGCAACATCAATGCGCAGCGCCTCCCGCGCGCCGCGCGGCTGCCACTCGAGCACCGCCTCGGCAACAACATCTGCCGCGTCGCGCTTAACCACGCGAATGGTCCGGCTCCAGCGATCGACCATCCAACACTCCGCGACGCCGATGCGCAGGTAAAATCCGCGCTTCTGCCCGTGGTCGCGCCGATACGTCTTACGCGAAAGGATCTCCACCACCAACGACGGTGTGGGCACCTGCTCCCACTTCTCCGGCAACGTGAGTGTAGCGGGGCGCACCATCAGATCCGGCTCTACCTCGGACCCTTCGGCGCGAACCACTGCTCGTGGTGTGTAGATGTCGCCAAGACCCTCCGCGCGCACGAAGGGCGAGAGGATCCTGTTCAGCACCAACGCGAGCCGCTCATGCGCCGGTGAGGGAGCTGGCGTCACGAACAGCTCTCCATCGACAAGCTCGTACTTGTTGCCGTCGTCGGGCAGACGATCGAGCTCGGCCAGTGTCCAAGCGCTCGTCGCAGAAGCCATGAGCATATTCCGTGTGTCCTCGGCGATTGGGGTGCGATACGCATGAGGCGAAGATGCGCACGCTCGCCGAAATGTTCGTCACCATTCCCACTCACCCCGTACCGTCACATCGCTCCACTGGATGGTACGCTCGGCGCTGGTGCCGAGTCAATACTGTCGCCGATGAACAGGTTCGCGTCGCTGCCTGAATAGAGGCGCCCGTTTCGGGCTCGACCCAAGCAAGCGGAGCGAAGGCGCGTCTGGCGCGACCGAAGCGTATGCGATCCTGGGATGGGCGATGTGGGAGATGCACGACTTCCAGCGGATGTTCAAACGCACGCGACAACTCGTAGACCAGGAACCGACGACCGCGCAGTGGCGCGCCGATCTCCCCTGGGGACTGTGGTCGAACGGTGACGCTGCCGAGGCGCTCGCGTCGGCGCGGAAGGGGACGGAAGTCGACTCGTCGTTCTATGAAGTGTTCGACATCTACTCGCTGATCCTGGCGGATGCCGGAGACTTTGCTGGCGCGGAAGCGGCGCATCGGCAGGCGGTTCGCGTGGCGGGAGGGGACTATTGGGTGCGACTGTTCAATGAGGGACTCATTGCGTCGCGGAAGGGCGACACGGCTGGTGTGCGGCGCGCGCTGACAGCACTGGATGGAGATCCGCGGCCGGCGCAGCGTGGCGGGCTGCACTTTCTCGTGGGGAAGAAGGACAGCGCGTACGCGTTGCTGAACACGGCGATTGCGAAGCGGGATCCGGGCTTGTTGCAGATCCTGAATGCGATGCCGGCGTTGTATCCGTTTCGTCA
>JANOKE010000903.1:0-1721 GCA_031419135.1 Gemmatimonadaceae bacterium | reverse complement strand
GGGACGGCATTGGGCTCGGCGCAGGCGCGGCACTTGTTGTCCTTGCCGACGGGCGTCGATGATCCGACGCGGCGCGGCAACGTTTGGATTCACCATTCACGTCAGCGTACTCACGTCGTCAACTCAGGATATGTATCTCATGTATCTCATGGCTGGACGTCTCCCGTCTTCATTCTTCATTCTCCCGTCTCCCGTCTTTTCCCCGTATCTCATGTTTCCCAATCGTATCGACAAGGACGTTTCCGCCGCAGCGCATGAGGCGCTGCGAAGCAACGAGGCCGTGCCATCGCCGAAACGTGTTGTGGTGAGTGACGACGAGGTTGAAGCGGCGATCACCCGGGCGCGTGGGTTGCAGATGTTGTGCCGCGAGTGCGGGCCGCGCCCCGAGCCCGACGCGGTGTACTGCTCGTCGTGTGGCGTCCTGCTCGCTGCACGGTAACGATCTCTCATTGACAGGAACCGCGATGACCGACCCGTATGCGAGGCGATTGCTGATCGCGGCGGTTGCAGTTGGCGTGACTACTTCATTTTGCACTGCGGCGCTCGCCGCGCAAAACTCGCGTATGGTATCAGGGCGAGTCGTCGACAGCGTAGGCAAAGCTGTTCCCGGCGTGTTGGTGGCCACGCACAACACGCGGGGCGAACTGGACGCGCAAACGCTCACCGGCGCCGATGGTGTGTTCGCGATGCGATTGGCGAGGGACGTATCGGTGGACGTGTACGCCTTGGTAACAGGGTACGAGCCATCGGAATCCGTGCCGCTTGCCGCCGGGTCGACCGATGTGCAGATCACCCTGATCACCTCAACCCTTCGCGTGCGCGTGACCGGCGAGCGGAGTCGACAAAAGGCCATCTGCGGCGCGCCGCGCGATACCACGTCTGACGTGACGCGTTTGTGGCAAGAGGCGCGCAAGGCGCTTGCGTCAACGGGTCTTATGTATGGAAAGGATGAGGTGTCGGCCCGCGTGTCGTTCTTTGACCGTCACACGTCTCCGCAGGGCAAGACCATCCTGAGTGAGCAGCTTCGTGACGGGACTGTGTCGGCACGCCGTCCGTTTCAGAGTCTGCCCGCAGACTCAGTGGCGCGCGTTGGGTATGTGATCGAAACCGCGGACGACGTGTCGTACTACGCGCCGGATGCCGACGTGCTGCTGTCGAGTCAGTTCGCCGAGTCCCATTGTTTTGCAATCGCGCCACCGAACAGCGCGAACGTGGCATGGATTGGACTTGCCTTCAAGCCGAAAATCGAACGGCTTGGTGTGTACGAGATTGCCGGGACGATGTGGTTCGACCAGACCACCCTGGCGTTGCAGCAGATCGTGTTTCGCTACACGAACGCGCCGGTAACTTTTGCGTCGGCCGGTGTGGGCGGCGAACTGGCGTTCGCGCATCTGTCCAATGGCGCGTGGCTGATCAGTCGTTGGGAGATCAGAATGCCGCAAGGACAGATTCAATCGAATATCGCCCTCCAGCACAGTCAGGTGCGCACTCAGCGTCAGGTGACGGTGGAGTCGCTCAGGGTCGCAGGCGGCGAGGTGGTGTTGGTGCGGATTGGCGCGACGGTGATTGGGGTGAAAAAAGACTAAAGACTGGAGAATGAAGACGGGAGACGCCAAGCCGTTGAGGCCCAGGCGTCTCCCGTCTCCCGTCTCCCTTCTCCCGTCTGAAAACTTACGGCACCGCCGTGCAACCATCCGTCTTCCCACACGTCGGATCGAGCG
>JANOKE010000902.1:0-1269 GCA_031419135.1 Gemmatimonadaceae bacterium | reverse complement strand
ATCGTCGATACGCGACGGCGACCCGCCACCGCCGTTGCCAATGCCATAGCCGCCACCGGAGTTCAGGCGAACGCCGTCCACAAAAACAATGGGTTCGTTCGACTGCGACAGTGAGGCGTTGCCGCGAATGCGGATCTTTGCGCCTTCGCCCGCCAGACCGCCCGATACCAGTCCCGACACGCCTGGCTCGCGCGCCGTGAGCAGGTTGGACATATCGTTGATGGGCGCATTCGCTGGCGGAATGATCAGCGCGACCGTGTTCCCGAGTCGCTTCACTTCGGTTTTCTGTCCGCTGCCGGTCACGACCACCTGATTCAGTTGAACCGCCGAGACGGTTACCGCGAAGTCGCGCTTGGCGGTTTCGCCCGCGCTTACGGTGACCGATCGCGTCTCGCGCGAATAACCGATGGCGCGAACGCGCACCAGTACGGTTGCGGTCCCGGCCGGAACCGGGATACCGGTAATGCGGTATCCACCTTGCGCGTTGGTCATGGCACCCAGCTGAGTACCATCGATCGTTACCTGGACGTTTTCGAGCGGGCGCGTTGATGTCGCATCGGTGACCCGCCCTTCAATAATCGCGGTGGTCCCCTGAGCGGTCGCGGCGGACAACGGCAGCGACAGCGCCAGCAACGTCGCTGTGATAAATCGCGACCAACGTGTGTGCACTGGTGTGGGCATCCTTGGCATACCTCGCGTCGAGCGTTTGTCCGGCGAAGGCGCCGGGTACGGTGACAGACTTCGGCGCCAAGAATGTGGCCCGGTCAGTGAATTGGCAACCGCTTTGGCCCGCTCGCCGTCACAATTGTCGATAGACCCAAGCCTGCGGCGGGAATGCTGGTCCGACCACCCGAGATACGCTATCGGTCAGGTCGTGACTCGCGAAACGCCTCGCGCAACGCCTTATCCAGCTTGGAGGCTTCCGCATTCGCGGTATCGAGGGCCAGTGATCGTCGGACCGAAGCGGCCGACCGAGCCAGTTGCCCCTCCTTGAGCAGCGCCAGGGCCAGTTGAAAGTGCCCCACGGCGAGCCCCGGTTCCCGGGCCAGTGCCTGCTCGAACAAGGGAATTGCAGCGGCCGAGTTCCCCGCGCGCAGCAGGCTGGTGCCCAAATTGAGATAGCCAAGCGGCGCCGTGGGGTCGAGGGCGATGGCCCGCCGCCAGGCCTGGGCCGCGGCGGCACTGTTGCCCGCTCGCTCCAGCGCGATCCCGAGATTCAGCTGCGCGATAGGCTGTCGCGCGTCAGCGCGTAATGACTGCTGGAATGCC
>JANOKE010000901.1:0-1455 GCA_031419135.1 Gemmatimonadaceae bacterium | reverse complement strand
CCGCACGGCTCAGCGGCGCGATGACATCGACTGGCCCGCCGGTCGTGGCCAGCACGGGGCCTGACATCTCCTGCTCCTCGCCCGCCGGGAAGTGAGCGGCAAGCTCGGGGCCAGCAGCGCTCG
Source organism: Gemmatimonadaceae bacterium (assembly GCA_031419135.1). Classification (GTDB taxonomy): domain Bacteria; phylum Gemmatimonadota; class Gemmatimonadetes; order Gemmatimonadales; family Gemmatimonadaceae; genus Gemmatimonas. Next base: position 1,332 of record JANOKE010000901.1, on the reverse strand, counting down.
GGGCCCCAGGAGCCAGCGCGACGAAGCATCGAAATGGCTGCAATGCATCACGCGGCAACCGTGCTCGGCGAGATGCTTACGTCATCGTGGTCGCGGCGCCGACCGTAGTGGTCCTGAATCTGGCACCGTTTGTTCCGGGCAGAAGCATGTCCGATTCGTCAATAGCCCACGTGAGGCACCACGCTTCGTTCATCGAACAGGTTGAAGGCCACGCCGAATATGCGCGTGGCGCCAATGGCAGACGTGGTTCAATGCGGCAGGGGGTTCGGGGCTGGCGAGTCATTGGCACGCAACTACTGTCGCGATCGTAGTCAACGCGAGGGGTACTCACGCACGCTCTCGGGGTAATAATCCCGTTCCACCATAAGTCCTTTATTTGCTTGACATTCGCGGATTTCTGGAGCGTCTTGCGCAGGCGACACCGTCGCCCGTATCGTCTTCGGATCACTGTCGACCTCTCCGTCTCGAACACTGCCGATGCACCCATCCCTCCGCCACCTCGCTGCTGCCGTCCTCGGACTCGCGCCGTGCACGATCAGCGCGCAGACCTTTCGTGCCGCCGACCCGGTCATCCGCCGCATGTGGCAAGTCGGCATGAGCGAATCTCAACTGGAGCGAATGGCACAGGTGCTCATCGACTCCATCGGCCCGCGCCTCTCAGGCTCACCCGGTTTCACCAACGCGACGAACTGGCTCGAGCGCACCTATATGGGTTTCGGGATCCCGGTGCGACAAGAGCGCTACGGCACCTGGCGCGGATGGCAACAGGGCGCGGTGCACATGCAGCTCATCGCGCCTCGCGCGCAGAATCTCGATGTCGAATTGTTGGCCTGGAGTCCCGCCACGCCAAACGGAAAGCCCGTCGACGCCGAAGTGGTGACGATCCCTGCGCTGGCTGACGCCGCAGCGACCACACAGTGGCTCAAGTCCATCAAGGGGAAGTTCCTGCTCATGTCGCCGCCCGAACTCATGTGCCGCGCACCGCAAGAACTCGAACGCTACGCGCGCGTCAGCACGATCACCGCGCTCAATGCGCAGCGCGCCGAAGTTCGACGCGTGTTTACTGAACGCATGAATGCGCTCGCCCCAGCCGGCATTGCCGCAAACCAGCGAACAGGCGCCATCATGGCGCGACTCGACTCAGCAGGTGTCATGGGTATCGGCACAACGCTGTGGTCGAATGGCGTTCACGTGGTGAAGGCGCAGGCTGTCGATTTGGCGAACAACGAAAGTGTGATCGTAACGGTGACGGTTACGGTGTCGAACTAACGGCGTTGCCGATCTGGGTCTCGTCGAGCCTATAGAGGCCTCGCGCTCCGTCGACCTCGACGA
>JANOKE010000900.1:0-2567 GCA_031419135.1 Gemmatimonadaceae bacterium | reverse complement strand
CACGTTCATGGGCGGCATGTGTATTGGAAGCCTGGCGCTGCCGCGGTTTGCTTCGCGTGCGCGGCATCCGTTGCAGTTGTATGCCATGCTCGAACTCAGCATCGGTCTTATCGGCGTGCTGGAACTGTTCGCCATACCGCTCATCGGCCGTTTATACTCACCGGCCGTAGGACACGGCACCGCAGCCCTGTTGCTGCGCGCGGTGGTGGCAGGACTCTGCCTGTTGCCGCCAACAATCCTCATGGGCGCGACGCTTCCCGCCATCGCGCGCTGGGTGGAATCGTCGCCACGCGGGATTTCGTGGTTGGGGTTTTTCTACGGCGGCAATATCGCCGGTGCGGTGGTGGGCAGCGTATTGGCAGGATTCTATCTGCTGCGCGTGCATGACCAGGCCGTTGCCACGTGGGTTGCGGCGCTGCTGAACATCGTCGTGGCCGGCATCGCCTGGAGCCTCTCGCTGCGAACGCCAGCGCGCGCGGCGGGTCATCACGCGTCAACGATTGCGACCGATGCGACCGTTGCGACCGCCGACGAGCCGCGCGAAGGAACCGGGGCGGTGTATGTCGCCATTGGCCTGTCAGGCGCGTGCGCGTTGGCTGCCGAAGTGATCTGGACCAGACTGCTCTCACTGACATTTGGCGCATCGGTGTACACGTTTTCCATGATTCTGGCAGTGTTTCTCACTGGACTGGGATTGGGAAGCGCCGCCGCAGCGTGGCTGGCGCGTGTTGTTGACAGTCCGCGCCGAGCCTTCGCCTGGTGTCAAGCCTTACTTACGGTCGCCATCGCCTGGGCCGCAGCGGTGATCTTTCTCGCGTTGCCCAATTGGCCGATCAATCCATCGCTCGCGCCCAGTGCGTGGTTCGTGCTGCAACTCGATCTGACGCGCGGCGCGCTGGCCATGTTGCCGGCGGCAATTCTGTGGGGTGCCAGCTTTCCGTTCGCACTGGCCGCTATGGCCACTCCAGGGGAAGACCCGTCGCGACTGGTGGGCCGAGTATACGCGGCGAATACCGTTGGCTCCATCATCGGTGCGATTGCCTGCAGCCTGCTGCTGATTCCCGCGCTCGGCACGCGCGATGCCCAACGCGTTCTCATCGCGATTGCCGCAACAGCGTCCATGCTGTTGCTGTTCACGCCCGCAATCAAGGCGCGCGCGGCGCTGCTGATCACGCCGTTGCTCGCCGCGATACTGATTGCGACCGTACCAGAACTGCCCGGCAACCTGGTTGCCCATGGACGGTACGCGGTCACATGGCTGGGCAAAACCGACGTGCTGTATGTGGGTGAAGGGATGAACAGTTCGGTGGCGGTCACGCACGTATTGAGCAGCAGCGCGACACAGTTCCACGTGAGTGGCAAGGTGGAGGCATCGAGTCTGCCGCAGGACATGCGGCTGCAGAAAATGCTGGCGCACCTGCCCGCCTTGGTGCATCCAAATCCGCAATCGGTGCTCGTGGTGGGATTCGGCGCCGGTGTCACCGCGGGATCGTTTCTGCCCTATCCATCGGTCACGCGCCTGGTGATCTGCGAAATCGAACCCTTGATACCGAAAGTCGTTTCCACCTGGTTCGTAAAGGAAAATAACAATGTCGCGCACGATCCGCGCACGCAGATCTACTTCGATGACGCACGCAGCTTTGTGCAGACGTCGGACGAACAGTTCGACATCATCACTTCCGATCCGATTAACCCCTGGGTGAAGGGCGCGGCGTCGCTGTACACGCGCGAGTACTTTCAGGCTGTCAGAGATCACCTCAAGCCAGGCGGCGTAGTCACGCAGTGGGTTCCGTTGTACGAAAGCACGCTGGATGCGGTGCGCAGTGAACTGGCCACGTTCTTCGAGGTCTTCCCCAACGGCACGATCTGGGCGAACACGCACAATGGCAGCGGTTACGATGTGGTGCTGCTCGCCCAAGCGGGTCCGTCCCGCATCGACATCAACGCTATGGAGCGACGATTTCAGGACGTCGGGTACCGACAGGTCGGCGGCTCCCTTATCGAGTCAGGATTCGGTACGCCAGTCGAGCTGTTCTCAACCTATGCGGGGAGCGGTGCCGACCTGAAAGCCTGGCTGGTTGGCGCGGCCATCAACACCGATCGCAACCTGCGTCTGCAGTACCTGGCCGGCATCGGGCTCAATCAGTACACGGCGGCAGATATCTTCGAACAGATCACGCTTCATAGGACGTTTCCTGACCAGCTGTTCCTCGCGAGTGACGCCTGGAAGACGTCACTCAGTCAGGGTATGGGCCTACCGCGGTGAGACGGTCACCCTTTCCAGATCGACCCATGTCGCATTTCCCACACTTCGTCGTCCTCGTGGCATCGTGCCTGGTTCTCCCGTCGTGTGCATCGACGCCAACGTCGCGCGTGCCACCGGGCGCGCAGGCGATCTCCTTCCTTGGCGACACCTTGCGCCAATTTCCGCTCGCGTCGGCCACGCGCGAACGCTACGAACGTCAACTTGGCGAATCAAAAGCAGCGTATGATCGCACGCCGCTCAACGCCGATTCCATCGTCTGGTACGGGCGGCGCCTTGCCTATCTGGGTCGGTTGCGCGAGGC
>JANOKE010000899.1:0-1299 GCA_031419135.1 Gemmatimonadaceae bacterium | reverse complement strand
TTGCTGTTTTACATGGGTTCGGTAAACGGCGGCGTGTGGAGAACGGCGAACGCCGGAATGACGTGGGACAATATCACCGACGGCAAGTCCGACATTTCCTCGGTGGGGGCGATTACGGTCGCGCCGTCCGACCCCAACGTGCTGTACGTGGGCACCGGTGAATCACAACTGCGTGAGGATCTCACGTACGGCAGCGGTGTGTATCGCTCCACCGACGCGGGACAAACGTGGCAGCACTTGGGGCTCACCGAAACCCACCAGATCACCACCATTCGGGTACATCCGAACAACCCCGATATTGCCTACGTGGCCGCTATCGGTCATGCGTTCGGACCTAATCCGGAACGCGGCGTCTTTCGCACCACAGACGGTGGCAAGTCGTGGAAGAAAATCCTGTTCATTAACGATTCCACCGGCGCGACGGATCTGTCCATCGATCCCACCAATCCGCGCATCATGTTCGCCGCTATGTGGAAGTTCCAGCGCTCGCCGTGGGGCATGGAGGCCGGTGGCGGACGCAGCGGCTTGTGGAAGTCTACCGACGCCGGCGACACGTGGACCGAGTTGACAACGAATCCCGGAATGCCAAAGGCCCCCATTGGCAAGATCGGCGTGGCGGTGTCACCGGCCAATCCGCGACGCATCTATGCGTCCATTGAAGCCAAGGACACGCTCGGCGGCATCTTTCGCTCCGACGACGGTGGCGACAGTTGGATACGCACCAACGGCCAGCAACTGTTCCAGGTACGTCCATGGTACTACTCGGCTGTCACCGCCGACCCCAGCAACGAAAACACGTTGTGGGTGATGAATCTGCAGGTATGGAAGTCGATTGATGGCGGCAAGACGTTCACGCGCCATCGCGTGCCGCACGGCGATACGCACATCATGTGGGTAGACCCAAAGAATTCCGATCGACTGATCAACGGCAATGATGGCGGTGCCACGGTGTCGTTGGACGGCGGAAAGAGCTGGTCGGCGATGAACAATCAGCCCACCTCGCAGTTCTATCATGTCATTACCGACAACCAGTGGCCCTATCGTATTTACGGGGCGCAGCAGGACAACAGCACGGTGTCGATTGCGTCGCGTTCGGACTTTGGCGCGATTGGCGAACGCGACTGGTGGCCGGTTGCGGGTTGCGAAAACGCTCATATCGCGGTCGATCCTCGCAATCCCGCTATCACCTACGGCGGTTGCTACACCGGCATGCTGTCGCGGCACGACAACCGCACACAGCAGTCGAACGATATTGCCGTTTGGCTCAACAACTATGATGGCATCGCGGTGAAGGACGTC
>JANOKE010000898.1:0-5740 GCA_031419135.1 Gemmatimonadaceae bacterium | reverse complement strand
TCATGCCGCCCTGTGCACGCAGGCGAATCAGGTGCGAGGCGGCGGGTGTGGACAACAGACCGCCACGCCCCGTGATCACACGCGCCACACCATTGGCCGCCGCCATTCTTATGATCGTGTGAATTGCTTCACGATTGAAGTATCTCCCATCGCCGCCGACCACCAGCGAACTGCCCGCAGGCAGCGCGGCCACGTCGAACAGTGCCTGGACAAAATTCTCCAGATAGCGAGGCTGCGCAAACACCGCCGTTCGCTTGCGTAAACCCGACGTCCCCGGTCGCTGGTCGGCGAACGGGGACGTTGACACACTGCGGATGGTCATGCCGATGGTGTGATCAGGTCCATTTGAGATCAACCTTGGACAGCGGGATGGAGCGTACGCGCTTGCCGGTGGCCGCGTAAATCGCGTTCACCAGCGCGGGAATGACCGGCGGCAGCGCCGGCTCGCCAATACCCGTTGGAGCAATGGCCGACTTGCGCCAGTGCACCTCAACCGGCGGTGCCTGTCGCATGCGCAGCAACTGATACGTGTTGAAATTCGCCTGCTCCGCACGGCCTTTCGCGAAGGTGACTTCCTGCGCAAACGCCTGACCCAGTCCGTCCATCACCGCGCCCTGCACCTGCTGCTCGGCGTGGTTGGGATTGATGATGTCGCTGCCCACGTCACCCACGGCCCATACCTTGTCCACGGTAACGGTGCCAGCCTTGCTGACCGTGGCTTTCACGACTTGGGCAAAGTAGCCGCGGTGACTGAAGTAAAACGCGACACCCAGCCCCGTGCCCTTGGGCAGCGTGGTCTTGCCCCAACCGGACACCTCGCGCAACTGCTCCAGCACACCACGCATGCGCGCCCCGTCAAAGCCTGCCTGCTGCGGTGGTGCTGCGGGCGCGCCAGCGGCCGGCGCCGCCGACGGTATTTCACTGTTCAGCAGGTCGATGCGGAACTGCAGCGGATCCTTGCCGGCCGCAATGGCGAGTTCGTCGATGAATCCCTGAAAGGCGAAAGACATCGCGTTGCTGCGCGGTGCGCGGAGCGCGCCGGTGGGCACACCCAAGGGCATGACCGATGCATCGTACGCGAGATTCGCCACGAATCGCGCCGGGAACTCGGTGGGTCCCATATCGGCGCTGTTGGCGAAACGTTCGCCCTCACCAAAGCTCACGAAATGGTCTTTGAACGCGACCACCTTGCCGTTGGCGTCTACGCCGCCGGTGAAGTAGTGGAAACCACCCGGGCGATAGAAATCATGCTGCATGTCGTCTTCGCGCGTCCACAACAGCTTGACCGGCACGCCGACTTCCCTGGCGATCCACGCCGCTTCCACCATGTAGTCGTTGCTCAGCCGACGGCCGAATCCGCCACCGGCACGGATCATGTGCACGGTGATTTGGTCCGCCTTGATGCCGAGCGTGCTGGCCACAAGGCCGCGGCCACTCTCCGGTGTTTGCGACGTGGCCCAGATCTCGCACTTGCCGTCCTTGAAGTGTGCCGTGCAGTTCTGCGGCTCCATTGGCGCGTGCGAGATGAACGGATACACGTAGGCCGCTTTCACGACCTTGGCCGCACTGGCCAACGCCGCGTCCACGTTGCCGTCTTTTCGCAGCGAGCGATGCGGCGGCAGGAGAGAGAGTTCGGCGGCTTTCGCGGCAAATCCGGCGCTGCTTTGCGTGGCCGTTGCGCCTTCGTCCCACGTGACCACGAGCGCCTTGCGCGCTTGCTGTGTAAGCCACCAGCTATTTCCCACGATGGCCACGCCACCGAGCAGGCCATTCAACGCGGTGCCTCCATCCACGACAAAGGCGTGCGTGATACCGGGCATCGCCTTTATGGCATCGAGATTTGCGGTCTTCACCTTTCCGGCATACACGGGGCACTTGAGAAACGTCGCGTACTTCATGCCCTGCACCGTGACATCGATGCCGAACATCGGCTTGCCGGTAACGATGCCGCGCAGATCGTACGTTTTTTGCCGAGTGCCGATGATGCGGAATTGCTTTGGATCTTTCAGCGGAACTGTTGCCAGATCGGGGGCTGGCATGGATGCCGCCGCCGTAGCCAGCGAACCGTATGTCGCGGAACGCGCGCTGCCGCGGTGGTGCACGACGCCCTTGTCGGTTTCCAACTCGCTGACCGGCACATTCCACTGCCTGGCCGCCGCCGCCACCAGCATCGCGCGACCGGCAGCGCCCACTCGGCGCATCGGAAGCCAGTTGGTTGGCGTGGCCGTGCTTCCGCCGGCGATTTGTGCCTGGTATTTCGTGCTGTCGAGATCGCCCTGTTCGATGCGCACATTCGCCCAGTCGATATCGAGTTCTTCGGCGATGAGCATCGGCAGCATGGTTTTGATGCCCTGTCCGATTTCAGGATTCTTCGCCGTGATCGTAACGATACCGTCGGGAGTGATACGCACGTACGCGCTCAGCATCGAGTCGGCGAGCGAGTGCGTGGTGCCGAATCGCTCGATCGCATCAAGCGGTTCTGCATAACTGGCCAACAGCAGTCCGCCGCCGGCAAGTGCCGAAACTCGGAGAAAACCGCGGCGATTGACGGTCAAGGTGGAGTCGGGTTGGGTAGTCATGGTCGGCTCCTCAGCGCTGGTCGGTGGAGCCGGGCTTGCCGGCGTTGGCACCCGAAGCAGGAATCGGCGCGCCAGCCTTGATGTCGGACGCGCGATGGATTGCCTGTTTGATGCGCAGGTACGTCGTACAGCGACAAATATTGGTATCCATCGCGGTGTCGATCTCAGCGTCGGTAGGCTTGGGCGTCTTCGACAGCAACGACGCGGCGGCCATTATTTGGCCAGCCTGACAATACCCGCACTGCGGTACGTCAAGCTCCTCCCATGCCCGCTGCACCGCGTGCATGCCGTCGGTGGAGAGTCCCTCGATAGTGGTGATCGCTTTCCCGACAGCGCGCGAGACGGGAGTGGAGCACGAGCGCGTGGCGACTCCATCGATGTGCACCGTGCAGGCGCCGCAGCGTGAGATTCCGCAGCCGTACTTCGTGCCTTTGAGGTCGAGTTCGTCGCGAAGCGCCCACAAGAGTGGCATATCGGCCGGCACATCGAGCGTGCGTGCGGTGCCGTTGACTTTGAGACTGATGGCCATGGATCGGGCGGGCAGGGGTGAGGAGGACGTACGTCGAGAGCCGCGGGCCGAGCCTGCAATATGCAGAGGGGAGACTGGAGATGGGAGACGGGAGATGGAAGACGGAAGGTCGGCACTCAAGTTTCCGCCTCGACATCTCGGACAGCGCCGACACCACTGTTTGGGGCCAGTAACAAACGATTCGGAGGACTTGGACGTACTACCCCAGTCGCCGCTTCATACCAACTATCCCGTATCTCGGACCCACCTCGGCACCCGCCGGGCCACCGGGGCGCTGAGCCCACCATCAACCCGGACGCCGGCGGGTGACCGATGCCGCCCCGTCTTCCCGACGTAAGAACGCAAGATCGTAAGGCGGCGCGGTGGCGGTGAATTGTTCATCCACGGACGTCCCGGCATGTCTGCCAAGAGAATGTGTGTGAGCGCACCGACGGCGCGCGCGAGGCACAGTGCATCGAAGTGGCGGCATACCTGATGAGGCGCTGGGGAAGCACTAGCGGCGTATTGCGACGTCCGAAGTCACCAGATGATTCGTCAGAGTGTCCCCGGTGCGCAGAGCAGGAACTCCTCGACGGACATGTCGTCTCCGCCCACGACGATGAACCGATCGATCGCGTATCGGCGTTGCAGTGCCGACCGCGCAGCGTGCGTTGCCCCTCTCGCAGAACTCTTGACCTCGATCGCGACCGTGCGTGTTGGCGTGCGTACTACGAAATCGACTTCGTCGTCGCGCTCGCGCCAGTAGGTGACGTCAATGCTGCCGTCCATGGCCACGTTCACCAAATGTGCGCCAACGGCCGACTCCACCAACCGCCCCCAACGCGCGGTGTCGTCGCGAAAAGCGGCAAGAGGTAGCCGACTCTGTGCCGTCACGAGCGCGGTGTTGAACACTTGCAGCTTTGGACTGGATCCGCGTTTGCGATATTCGGAACCGGAAAACTTCTTGAGACCGGTGATCATCCCGGCACCAGCCAGCAGTTCAACGTAGTGCGCGAGGGTTGTCGTGTTGCCTGCGTCCTGCAGTTGCCCGACAAGCTTTTCCCACGTCACGATCTGTGATGAGTACGCACACGACAGATCGAAGAGCTGTCGGAACAGTGCGGGCTTATCAACGCGCGTCATCGTGAGGACGTCGCGTGCGATCGTCGGCTCAATCATCGCATCGCGGATGTACGCTGCCCACCGCTCTGGCGTCGCGCGCAATCCATCGGCGCCTGGATAGCCACCAAACAGCACGTACTCGTCCAAGGTGACGCCGAACGCGACGCGCATTTCGTCAAACGACCAGTGCGCGAAGCGCATCATTTCGAACCGACCGGTGAGCGACTCCGTGAGTCCGTGACCGACGAGCAAGGGCGCGGATCCAAGCAGAACCACCTGCAGCGGAATCGCGGCAGCCGTGTCGGCGTCCCACAGTGCCTTCACGATGCCGGCCCAACCTGGCACCTTCTGAATTTCGTCCAGCACGAGTACCGCCCCAACGTTCAGCGCCGACCGGGCATCCGCGCGCGCGCTCAGCCAGACATCCCTCAGCCAAGCGGCTGGACGTAGCCCTGGGACGTCAGCGGTCGCAAAGCGACTCGGCTTTTCGAGCCTTGCAAGCGCCGCCTTGGCTACCGTGGTTTTCCCAACCTGACGCGGCCCGGCGAGCACCTGTATGAACCGGCGCGGCTCGCCGAGCCGGGTGAGCAATGTCTGTAACTGGTTGCGATGGAAAGACATACTCGCCATCTCCAAGGTAGTGAGTTGATTAACTCAGTATATTGAGATAATCACATACTCGCGATTCAGCAAGCCAGTCACGCCACGTCACCGGGGCGGCCCAGGAGGTGGTACGCGGCGTGAAGCTCGCTATTCGCGAACGGATATCACTTTACGCGAGTGCTCGAGCGGTACCGCGTGCTGACAACCGGCGCGGTGCGCTATCGCTGGGCGGTCATGGGCGGCGTCGCCGTGCTTGCAGTGGCTGCGGGAATGGTGGCACGCACGTTTGCCACGGAGTTCATCCCGCAAGTGGACGAGGGCGCGGTGACCGCGAATGTGAACATGGGCCCCGGCACGCCGCCCGCCGTGAGCAACCGCATATCGCTCGAAGTCGAGAAGATGGTCAAAGAGATGCCGGCCGTTGCCAGCGTGTTTGCCAATGCGGGTGGGCGCGGAAACCTCGACATCAAGCTCGTCCCGTCGCACGACCGGGACCTGACCTCGGATCAGTGGGTGCAGCAGTTGCAGCGCAAGGTCGACGACCGCGCGTTCCCCGGCGGACGGATCTTCGTACGCCCACCGCGCCTGCGCGGCATCCGCACCAACGTGGCCGGCGCTGACGTGTCGGTCGCCATCGTGGGTGATGAACTGCCCGTGCTGGACGAGGTGGGCAACGAGGTGGTGCGCCGTCTGCGTGGCATTCCGGGTCTCGAAAATGTGCAGATGCAGCAGCAGGAACCCAACCCGATGTTCGCACCGCGCTCGACGGCACCATTGCGACGCGGTACACCGAAGGCAACTTCGAGTACGACGTGCGCGTGCTGTTCCCGAAGTCGCGCGTCAACAATACGTCGGACCTGTCTGACATCCTGCTCTTCCCGGGAGGCCGCGGCACCGATCCCATTTTTCTCCGCGATGTCGCCACGCT
>JANOKE010000897.1:0-2269 GCA_031419135.1 Gemmatimonadaceae bacterium | reverse complement strand
CGAACGCCGCTCATCGGTCGCGAGAATGAACTCAGCGAAGCGCGCGCATTTCTGGCGCGACTGGCCGCGGGCAACGGCGGCGTACTGCTCATCGGTGGTGAGCCGGGCGTCGGCAAGACGCGGCTGAGCACAACTATCATGGACGAAGCGCGATCGCAGCGTGCACTGTGCGTCACGGGACACTGCTACGAGATGGAGGGCATGCCGCCCTTCACGCCGTTCGCCGAGATCCTCGACGCCGTCGCGCGACTCGTGCCGCTGCGCACGTTTCGCGAGGTGCTCGGCGATGCCGCGTCGGAAATTGCGCGCATTCAGCCGTCGCTCCGCGACACCTTCCCCGACATTCCCGCGCCACTCGAACTCGCCCCCGACCGGCAGCGACGGTATCTCTTCAACAAGTACCGCGAATATGTCGAGCGTTCGTGCAACGTCGCGCCGATCGTGGTGCTGCTGGATGACCTGCACTGGGCTGATGATGCGACGCTGAGTTTGTTGGAGCACATCGCGGGCTACGCCGCCGATCTGCCGCTGTTCATCATCGGCACGTATCGCGATGTCGAGCTGGAAGTGAACCGGCCGTTTGCGCGCGTACTGGAGTCACTCACGCGGCAGCGGCTCGCGACGCGCATGGCCCTGCGCCGACTCGACGAAGCGGGTGTGGGCGCATTGCTCGCAGCACTTGGCGGCAGCGCGCCGCCCGCCCCACTGGTGCAGGTGATCTTCAAGGAGACCGAAGGCAATCCCTTCTTCGTCGAGGAAGTGTTCCACCACCTCAAGGAAGAGGGCCGACTGTTCCACGCCGATGGCGCGTGGCGCACCGATCTCACGGTCGATGAACTCGACGTACCGGAAGGTGTGCGCCTGGTGATCGGGCGGCGGCTCGAGCGGCTGACGCCGGCCTGCCGTGCGGTGCTCACGTCGGCGGCGGTGATCGGATCACGCTTCGAACTGGCGGTGCTCGAAGCCCTCGACGAGCAGACCGACGACGAGTTGCTCGACGCGCTCGAAGCCGCAACGGCCTCGCAGCTCATCGTCGAACATCGTCGCGGGCGTGAGGTCGTGTACGGGTTTGCGCACGAGCTCATTCGCCAGACGTTGCTCGGCACGCTCTCGATGCCGCGGCGCCAACGCCGACACCTCAAGATCGCTGCGGCGATGGAAGCCGCACTCGGCGACCGGGCGGCGCAACGCGCCTCCGACCTCGCGTACCATCTCTATCAGGCGGGCGCCGCGGCCGATCCCGACCTCACAGTCAAGATGCTGACGCTGGCCGCGGAGCACGCGATCGCAAAAGCGGCATTCACCGAGGCGCTCGCGCACTGCGACCGCGCGGCCACGATCGAGGACGTGACCGACCGGATGCTGGCCGGCCACCTGCTGCGCGTGCGCGGCGCCGCGCAGAAGGGCTTGGGCCGATGGCCAGAGGCGTGCGCCACGCTGGCCGATGCCATGGACGTGCTGACCCGCGCAGGAGATCCGATCGCCGCGGCCCCTGTGGCGCTCGACCTCGCCGTGCTGGTGAATTGGGCCGGGGACCATGACCGATGCTACCAAGTGTGCACCTCGGCGCTCGCCGCTCTCTCGGACCACCCAAGCAGTCAGCGCGGCCGTCTGATGGCAGAGCAGGCCGTGGCGCGAGGACTCCTGAACGCCTCCAGCTTCGATGACGCGCTCCACCGTGTACGTGAGGCTCGCGCGATGGGTCAAGCGCTGCTGGACGGCAGCCTCATCGGGTTTGCCTACTACATCGAAGAAACTCTCCTTTGGGCTTTCGGCCGACTTGATGAGGCCATCGGCGTCTCGGCGGAAGCGATCCCAAGGCTCATGGCCCCGTCGGACGTGCAGTGGTGGCTGGATGCGGAGGGGTTCCGGCTCATGGCCTTGGGCTATGCCGGCAGGTTCGCCGAGCTGGAGGCGTCAATCGGTGAGGTGTCCCGCGTCGCCCACGCACTGGGGCACGTTGGGGCGATGTTGTGTTTTGATTTGGCCAGCTTCACCTCCTCATTCCTGAAGTCCGGCGATTTACCTGCGCTGGAAACTCAGGCCGAGCGAATCCTCTCCACGTGGGCGGCGGTAGGTCCTTGGGGGCACATCTCTACCCCCAGTCGAGCGGTGAGCTTGGCGGAACGCGGCGACCCTCAGGCTGCGCTGGCGTTTGCGTCGCGGGCCAGGGAGGCGTTCCCGTCCTCCGGCCCGTTCACAGGGCCTCTCGACGGTTGTGAGTTATGGTGCCTGGCCCTGCTGCAGGACGCGGATTGGCCGGCCCGGT
>JANOKE010000896.1:0-9692 GCA_031419135.1 Gemmatimonadaceae bacterium | reverse complement strand
CGTCGTATACGCCATACGCGTTTTTCACGGTGACACTGCTGATCAACATCTGGATTCTGTCCAAGGGCATCTCCGGCGGTATCGAGAAGCTGGCCAAGATCGGCATGCCCATCTTGTTCATTTTTGCGATGATTCTGGCTGGCGTGGTGCTCACGTTGCCTGCGCAGGCCGGCATCGGTGCGACTCCGGCTCAGGGTCTTGAGTTCATCTATAAGCCGGACTTGTCTCGACTCAATCAGCCAGGCATTTGGCTGGCGGCGGCCGGACAGATCTTTTTCACGCTGTCGGTTGGCATGGGTTCGCTGCAGGCGTATGCGTCGTACCTCTCCACCAAGGACGATCTCACGCTGAACGGATTGGCGACTGCGGCGACAAACGAGACCGCCGAAGTCGTGCTGGGTGGTTCGATCGCTATCCCCGCCGCCGTGGTGTTCTTCGGTGTTGCCGGCGCCATGCAGATCGCACAGGGCGGTTCGTTTGACTTGGGGTTTGCCACCATGCCCGTGGTGTTTCAACAGATCGACAAGACACTCCCCATTGGTAACCTGCTGGGCGTCATGTGGTTTGGGCTGCTGTTCTTTGCCGGTATCACCTCGTCGGTGGCCATGCTCACGCCAATCACGGCGTTCTTCCGCGAAGAGTTCGGGTTCAAGCGTGAAACGGTTTCCTGGACACTTGGCGCACTGTGCTTCTTGATCGGACTGATGCACGTGCACTGGCTGGGACACGGCTTCCTGGACGAGTGGGACTACTGGGTCGGCACATTCGGTCTGGTGCTCGTTGCCGTGCTGGAGACCATTATCTTTGTCTGGATCTTCAAACCGGACAATGCGTGGAACTCCATTCACATGGGCGCCGACCTGCGCATTCCGCGCATCTTCAAGTTCGTCATGACCTACGTGACACCGCTCTATCTGCTCATCATTCTCACGTGGTGGGGCAAGGACGAGGCGCTGCCGATTCTGTTCAACGAACGGTCGGCAGGTAGCGCCAATCCCGTGTCCGATGCCGACATGCCGTTCATCATGATTTCGCGCGGCATTCTGGTGCTGTTCGTCGTGGTATTCCTGTTCATCATCCGCGCGGCGTGGAAGCGGAACAAATACGACGACCGCAAGGGCTTCGTCGAAATCTCCACCAACCGAGCGGAGGCCTGATGTCCGGTGGCGCCATTGCCTTTATGGCCGCAAGTTGGACGTTCGTGTTGGGGCTGACATTCTGGTGTTTCTACCAGTTGCTCACCGACAAGAAGCACCACGATCCGGATGGGATTGGGCCGCAGTCGCCGCCGGAGGCAGGGAAAGTAGGAAGTAAGAAGTAGGCAGTAAGAAGTACCATGAAAAGAGTAGGAAGTAGGGAACGAAGTAGGGAGTACCGGAACAGAGTAGGGAGTACGGGAACAGAGTAGGGAGTAGCGGGGTAGACCAGACTGGTCTGCCCCGCTGTTTGTATCTTGTCAGATACTGCACAACTCGATCGACAGGAGGATCGAGCCGGTTACGCCGCAATTACCGAAAGCCTCTGGTGGCCGACAGGCGCTGCCTACTTCGCGATGCCCGCCGGAAGCTCGAAGAGTTTCGGATCGTTCGGGGCAAAGGTGACGGCGGCCACCGTAATCACGATGTCTCCCTGCGGATTGGTTAACACCTGTTTTGTCACGACCATCTTGCCCTCGAACGCCTTGTACTCCTTGAACACCGACTTCTGTTCACCGGCGGGCGTCGGCACAATCTGTCCTCGTCGCAACCCGCTGGCGACCTCAAAAAAGTCAATACGCTCGCGACCCGCCTTCGTGGTAATCGTGACCTTGTAGCAGGGTACGCCGTCGAAGTCCTCCTGGCCCACCACGGTGGCTTTGGTAAATCGCGACGGATCGAGAAATGCCGAACCCACAACATTGGCTTCAATCGCATAGGACTCGTCGGTGGGTGTCATCCTGGCGACCGAGCCATCCGGCTGCGCATTCCACACCACCGCCCCGTCACTCCCCTGCTCCACCTTTCCCATGCCGAGGTCGATGATCATGCGCATCTTGCTGGGCGCCGAGCTGTAGCGCTCGTACGTGCCGGTGACGCCGGCGAACGTGATATCGGCCGTGCCTTTTTCCGCGCGGTGGGACACCTTGGCCCACGCGTCCCGACCGCCGACCGCCGACGCGTACTTGTCATACACCTGTTGCACCGACGGCAACTGCGCCTCGGCGCAAACGTTGGTTGTGAAAACCAGCACTCCAACCATCGCTGCGTGACGAACTCCCAGCATAATGACTCCTGTTGTGGTGAACCACAGAGCAAACGAGTCGGTCCAGCGACCGGTTTCGAAATGGCGGCTCACACGCGCGCCACTGCCGGAACAACCCCGTGGAACGGTGAGTCAGCGCCGGCCCGCAGGGCTTCAATGCGTTCTTCTACGAATTCCACCAACTCACCCATGCTCTCCGCATCGAACACCAGTTTCACGCCCGCGGCTTTGTACAGATCGGGGAGCGATTGCGTTCCACCCAGCGCCAGGAACCGTTTGTACGCGGCCACGGCGCTGCCGGCGTCACGCACCGCGTTCCGGAACACCTGCAACGCACCCATCTGCGCGATGCCGTACTCAATGTAGTAAAAGGGGAGTTCGAAAATGTGCAGTTGCCGGTACCATCGCGACACGCGCTCAGGCTCGAGACCCGACCAGTCAACGCCAATCTCGAACCGGGAACGCAGCGCCAGCCATTGCGCATCGCGCGCATCGCGGTCCGCTCCCGCCGGATGGGTGTAGATCCACGCCTGAAACGCATCGACGCTCGCGATGTGTACCACACTGGAAAGCACATCCTCAAGATGCTCGAGCCACGCTACGCGCGCCTGCTCCGGTGTGTAGTAGCCGTCGGGCACAACGAGATACGGCATGGCCAACAACTCCATGCCCATGGACGCCAGTTCCGCCGCCTCGTGCCCGCTGCGACGTTGCCACGCGAAGGGCAGCGCGTGCGTGGCGAAGTCGTGAAAACAGTGACCAGCCTCGTGCACCAGCGTATTCACGTCGTCCGGTACTCCCACCGCATTCATGAAAATGAACGGGCGGCCCCGAAACGCGAGATCGGTGCAATAGCCTCCAGGCGCCTTACCGGGTCGACTTTCAAGATCAAGCAGTTGTTCGTCGGCCATGATCTTGAATCGTCCGCCCAGCTCCGGATCGACCCGATTGAAGATGCGCTGCGCACGACTCACGAACGTTTTCACGTCGGCAAACGGTCGCAACGGTTCGGTGATGTTGAGATCCACCGTGACGTCCCACGGCCGCAGCGTCGGCACGTCGAGCGATTGCCGACGATGGGCCATCAGTCGCGCCACGGCAGGGGAAACGGTGGCGATCACCGCGTCATGAAAACGCGCGCAGTCGGCCGAGGTGTAATCGAACCGATGCTTCGAGGCAAAGCAGTATTGCTGGAAGTCGGCACAACCGGCTTCCTGCGCCACCGCAACCCGCAGCGCGTACATCCTGTCGAACTGCTCGGCGAGGGTATTACGGTGTTCAAGATAGGCCGATGCCCCCAGCCGAAAAGCACGCTCGCGCTCGGCGCGATTGGCCGACTTGAGATACGGCTGCAATTGCGGAATGGTCTTTTGCTCGCCATCCCAATCGACACTCAAGCCGCCGGTGATTTTCTGGTATCCCGCCGACAACTCCTCGATCTGCGAAAACCGGTCGACATTGGCTTCGCGAAAGAGTTCGATGTCGGCACGGAATCGTCGCAAGGTGGTTTCGAGATCCGGACGCGACCATCCGAGTGTGAGCAGACGTCGCGCCAGGCGCACTTGCTGTTCGTCGAGTCGCGGAAAAATCTCCATGGAAAACCGGAGATACGCCCGTTCGGCAGCGGTGTCGGCGGTATTGCCCGTGTACGCAATCATTGCCAGCGTACCGGCTTCGCCAATCAGCGTGTCGAGGCGCGACCACGCGGCCAGCCACGCTTCCACGCTGGCATCGTCACCGGCAAGTGGCGCATCAGCAAGTTGATTGTAATACGGCAGGACATCGTCCCACGCAGCGTCGCGAAACGCCTCCGGAGAGGCGGGGAGGTCGATCATGTGGCAATTGAGAGTGTTGATGACGGTCCAGACGACTATTCGCCGTACGGAATCCAGATGTTCTTGACTTGCACCGCACGCCGCAGGAATTCGCGGCCCTCACCAACACGCGGATCGAGCCACTCCCGACCGGTCCACTCGGTCCAGGTGCGCTTGAGATTGGCAGCCGACGCCCGTTCCACCTGAGTCGCGCCGTCGCGCGACCCGACAAACCAGACCGCATCCACATCATCGTGGTCGGCGAGCACCTTCGAGAGTAGGTCGCGGCTGCCAGTCACGAGGTTCATCGCACCGGCGGGCACATCAGACGTTTCGAGCACGCCATAGAAGTCGGTGGCGGCCAATGGAAACCGCTCGGACGGAATGGCAACCACCCGGTTCCCCGTGGCCAGCAAAGGCGCGACCAGTGAGAGCATTCCCAGCAACGGATACGGATCGGGACACGCGACACCCACCACGCCAATCGGCTCGTGCATGGCCAGCGAGACACCGCGCATCGGGACATCGTGTACCGCGCCATCGAACTTGTCGGCCCACGCCGCGTACGTGAACAGGCGCGAAATACTCGCGTTGACTTCGCGCGTGGCGTCGGCGAGTGGATCGCCGGTCATGCCACGAATGCGCTCGGCGAACTCGAGCTGGCGTGCGGACAGATTCTCCGCAATATAAAACAGAATCTGGGCACGCTGGTGCCCGGAAAGCCTGGACCATCCTGCACCGGCATGCGCCGCCTCGACTGCATTGCGGATATCCTTGCGATTGCCATCACCCACTTCACCAACCGCCCGACCCGAATCATCGCGCACCACGCGCGTGTAGCCGGAGTCCGGTCGCGCTTGCTTGCCACCGATAAACAACTTGGGGGTCCGATCGATCGGCGGCAGATCTGAGACAACAGCGTCGGAGGCCAGCGATTCCCCAAGCGCAGTGGACGTGGGAACAAACGGAGAGGGCGCAGTTACCAGCGGCATCGACGGTTTCAGATACTCCCACATGCCCTCGCGGCCACCCTCGCGGCCAAATCCTGACTCGCGATAGCCGCCAAATCCCGCCGACGCATCGAACTGATTCGTGCAGTTGATCCAGACCACGCCGGCCTTGATCCTCGGTGCCACGTCCAGCGCCAGATTGATGTTCTCGCTCCAGACACTCGCCGCCAGTCCGAATGGCGTGTTATTCGCCAACGCCACCGCTTCGTCGGGTGTGCGAAATGTCATACTGACCAACACCGGACCGAAGATCTCCACTTGCGCGATCGTGGACGATGGGGCCACGTCGGTAAAGAGCGTAGGTGGATAGAACCACCCTTCAACGGGCGCCGCCCACGAAGGCTGCCAGCAGACCGCGCCCTCGCTGACCCCTTGCGCCACAAGTGATTTGATCCGTTCGAGTTGCACCGGCGCCACAATGGCGCCCATGTCCACCGATTTATCCAAGGGTGAGCCAACGCGCAGGCGCTCCATCCGCGCACGCAGTTTCTCCAGCAAACGCTCGGCAATGCCTTCCTGGACGAGCAGTCGTGAGCCCGCGCAGCACACTTGGCCCTGATTGAACCAGATCGCATCGACCACGCCTTCCACCACGCTGTCGAGATCGGCGTCTTCAAACACGACAAACGGACTCTTCCCGCCCAACTCAAGCGACAGACCCTTCCCCGTGCCTGCGGTCGCAACACGAATCGCGCGGCCCACCTCCGTGCTGCCCGTGAACGCGATCTTGTCAACGTTGGCATGTTCAACGATGGCGGCGCCCGCGCGACCATCGCCCGTAATGAGATTGAACACCCCCGGCGGCAGCCCGATCTCGTGCACCAACTCGGCGAATCGCAACGCCGAGAGCGGTGTGTATTCGGCGGGCTTCAATACGACCGTGTTTCCCGCGGCCAGCGCCGGGGCCACTTTCCAGGCAAGCATGAGCAGCGGGAAATTCCACGGGATAATCTGGCCCACCACACCATAGCCATGATGCCCGCTGAATTCGCTGTCGAGCAACTGCGCCCATCCGGCGTGATGATAGAAGTGTCGGGCGACTAACGGGATGTCGATGTCGCGTGTTTCGCGAATCGGCTTGCCGTTGTCCATCGATTCGATCACCGACAAATGCCGCGCGTGCTTCTGGATACCCCGCGCGATTGCATACAGCCACCGCGCGCGCGCGTGCCCATCAAGCGCTTGCCAGGCCGGGAGCGCAGCGCGCGCCGCGGAAACCGCCGCGTCGACATCGGCGCCCGAGCCCTCAGCCACCCGTGCGAGTTCTGCACCGCTGGATGGATCGTGAACCACGAAGTACTCGGCGCCTGCTGGCTCGACAAACCGGCCACCGATGTAATGACCGAACCGATGCCCACGCGCATCCAGCCACTGACGCACCGGACCATCGCCTTCTGGTGCCGGCCCGTAACTCATGCTATCGAAAATTTCGCGCACGGCCGACGGCGACGCGCTGGGACTCAAGGAAGTGGTCATGGCCTACACCATTGGCATGTGATGTGACGCCGCATAACGACCGGTCACGAAATGCTCGAGTTGTCGTTCGATATCGGTCAGCAGTCCACTGGCTCCGAATCGGAACAGATGCGGACGCAGCCAACGATCACCCAATTCCTCTTTCATGAGAATGAGCCAGTCGAGCGCCTGCTTCGCCGACCGAATACCACCGGCCGGCTTGAAGCCCACCTCGTGACCCTCGCGGGCGCCGTACTCGCGGATCATGCGCGTCATCACGAGTCCCACCGGCAGCGTGGCGTTGGTTGGCTCCTTTCCCGTGCTCGTCTTGATGAAATCCGAACCGGCCATCATCGAGACCAGACTCGCACGCGCCACGTTGGTGAGCGTTGCCAGTTCGCCCACGCCAAGAATGGTTTTGAGGTGCGCGTCACCGCAGGCGTCACGGAATGCCCGCACTTCGTCGTATAGCCCCTGCCAGTTTCCCGTCAACACGTGTGCCCGTGTGATCACCACGTCGATCTCTGCGGCACCCGCCGACACCGACGCCTGAATCTCGGACACGCGCGTGTCGAGCGGAGACAACCCTGACGGAAATCCGGTGGATACCGCCGCGACCGGCACGCCCGACCCGCGCAATGCATCGACCGCCGTTTCGACGTAGCGGTGATACACGCACACCGCGCCAACCGTGAGCCCAAGGTCGGCGACACCGAGCGCGCGGACAATATCGTCGCGCAGCGGGTGCCGGGCCTTCGCACAGAGCCGTCGCACATTTCCGACGGTGTCGTCCCCCGATAGCGTGGTGAGGTCCATACAACTCACGGCGCGCAACAGCCACGCCGCCTGCCAGTCTTTTTTCACCGTGCGTCGGCCAGAGAGCGTGGCCACGCGTCGCTCTACCGCACTGCGGTTAACGCGCGTCGCACGAACGAGCGCCAGGTCAAGCGCCGATCCGGGATTCCGGGCGGGCGCCTCGTTTGCCGAGCGAGGAAGGGCCACCGACGCGGCTTCGGTGCCGACCGAACCGGGGCCGGGAAAGTCAGCCCTTCGCCCGGGCCGTGCTGCATGCAGAGGAGTGACGGACATAGCACAACGAATCTACGGCGGCCCCGTCACAGGCGCTTCCCCAGTTCGCCGAATCGCACCCGGCATTTAACTCCGAACACCGGGCGGCCGACACTTCAAGTCGGAGAGAGAGACCCCGACCCATGTTGACCATGCGCCCGTCCAAAAACCGGTACCTCCTGGCAGCCCTGCTGTCAGCCGTCCCGACGCTGCTCGCCTTCCCCGGCTGCACCAAGTCCGTCGAGGCACCTGCCGCCTCGCGGCTTTCCATTGTGCAGGGCAACATGCAGCAAGCCGCCGCCGGCACCCTTTTGCCAACGCCGGTCGTGCTGCGGGTCTCGGCGAACGACGGCACGCCGGTGGCGAAAGTGCCGGTCAGCTTTAACGTCGTGCAAGGCGGCGGTTTTATCGATCCGCCTTCAGTAATGAGCGACGCCAACGGGGAGGTGAAGGCCAAATGGACACTCGGGCCCGGGTTTCAGTCCCAAGCCGTCAGTGGCAATGTCCCAGGCGTCGACGCGGTGGTCCTGCAGGCCTTTGGCATCCTCCCCAGCGATCTGATAGTGGCGCAGGGGAATAACCAGACCGGCAAGGCCAGCGCCGCGCTTCCCGTCCAGATTGTCATTCGGGTCACAGGCGGCTCAAATGTCCCGATTCCGAATCAGACCGTCGCGTTGGCGGTCATCGGCGGCGGTGGCAGCATCTCCCCGCAGTCAGTCATTACCAACGCCCTGGGCGAGGTCACCGTGCGCTGGACCATGGGTCCGGCCGTGGGCGCCCAGTCGGCAACGGTGACTGCCGGATCGCTTGGTCCGATCCCGATTTCCGCAGTCGCGAACTAGCACGAATGGGCTGAGAACAAAGCGCCAACGGATTGCGTTGACCGGGTAAGATTCAGGACGGGCGTGAGCAGGTCCGCTCACTCCTTTGTCGTCCTCCTTCGCCACAACTCCGCCGTTGTCGTCAGCACCGTCGTTGGAAGGCAAGACTATCGTCGTGACCGGCGCCAGCGATGGTATCGGACGGGCGGCCGTCCGCGCGTTCGCGGCCGCCGGTGCATTCGTGGTGATGGTTGGCCGCAATGAGGCCAAGACCGCCGCAGCCGCCCGAGCCATCATGGGTGAGATTGGCCTGCACCGCATTTCGTGGGAGATCGCCGACCTCTCCCGCCAGGAGGCCGTGCACGATGTGGCGAACCGGCTGCGCCAACGAGTGCCATCCATCGATATTCTGGTGAACAATGCCGGGGCCGTTTTCCTTCAGCGCAAGGTCACGGCCGAAGGCATTGAGCGCACGTTCGCGCTCAACCATCTCGCGTACTTCACACTCACGCTGCGGTTGCTCGATCTCCTTGTCGCCGCCGCCGCGCCCGGACAACCGGCACGGGTGCTGTGCGTCGCAAGCCGCGCGCACGCCCGCGCCCGGCTGGTATTGGACGACTTGCAGGTCGCGCAGTCCTACACCGGTTGGCGCGCCTACGCAAACTCCAAGCTGGCCAACGTGCTGTTCACGCGCGCGCTCGCCGCGCGAATCGATTCAGCAAAGGTTGTCGTTCATGCCATTCATCCGGGCGTGGTCTCAACCCGCTTCGGTCTGAACAACGGACGACGTGGTCGCCTCATGCGGCGGGTCATGGATGTCGTCGCCATCACACCAGAGGCGGGCGTCGATACGCTGGTCTGGCTGTGCTCCAACATCGCAGCCGGTCGCACCAGCGGCGACTACTGGGTAGCGCGCACGCGGGTGCAACCATCGGATGACGCGCGAAACGAGGCGCTCGCCAACGCACTCTGGACACGCAGCGCGGCACTCGCGCATCTCGATGCCGATGCGCTGATCGCAGCGTCGGGCGCGGCATGCGCGCCCGTGGTGACATGATGCGCGACTGGCTTCGACTCGGCGTCATTCTCGCCCACGTGGTCCCGCTGGCGGTGTCATTTCGTCGCGACCATAAGCGCTGGATTCGATGGGGCGCGCCCACGTTGCGCACGGCGGCGTTTCACGAACGGCGTGCGCAACAGGTGGTGTTGGCCTTGGCCACCCTTGGTCCAACCTTTGTCAAGCTGGCGCAGATCTTCTCAACACGCGCCGACCTGGTGGCCGA
>JANOKE010000895.1:0-15808 GCA_031419135.1 Gemmatimonadaceae bacterium | reverse complement strand
TGGGCAATCGCTTCGATCGGCACGCCGGCCGCCACCGCGCCAAGCAACGGCAGTTCCACCGCACGGGGCGAAGCCTCGCTCGGGAGGATCTCGATCGCACGGCTCTCGTTGTATGAGCGCTTGATGTAGCCCTTGCGTTCGAGGTTCGTGAGGTGCTCGTGAACCGTTGCCAGCGAGTTATAGTTGAACTGCAGCGCAATTTCCTCGAAACTCGGAGCGTACCCATTGGATTCCTGATACTCCGAGAGATACGATAAAATTTCTCGCTGTCGCTTGGTAAGCGGCATGACACCTCCGTTGGTGGGGTCTGCATGTCGAACCTCGCCCTTGCGGCATGATCCGTGGTGATCCAAGACCGAAAAGGCGCCGAATCCACGCTAACCGAATACAGGCCGAAGTGCAAGCATCTTCCGAAATGGCACGCTGGATGCCACCCGTTGGCACGCTGGGAGAGCTCACCCGAGCCGCTTACGTGCGGGCCGCCGCCGCCAACGCCACGCTGGGCGACGTTCGGGCGCGAGCCGCCGACCAGCGCCCGGTGCGGTCACTCGCCACGGTTTTGCGCGGACGCTCTGTCGGGGTCATTGCCGAGGTCAAACGCGCGTCGCCGTCCAAGGGTGCGATCGCCAGCGGCCTCGATGCCGCCGAGAGGGCGGCCCAATACGTGGCCGGCGGCGCCGTGGCGATTTCCGTACTCACGGAACCGTCGCGGTTCGGCGGATCGTTGCAAGACCTGTCAGACGTGAGTGCCCGCGTGGACGTTCCGATTATTCGGAAGGATTTCATCGTGGCGCCGATTCAAATCTGGGAAGCGCGAGCCGCAGGCGCGTCGGCGGTACTGCTGATCGTGCGCGCGTTGGACCCCGACGCGCTGCCGCGTCTTGCGGATTGCGCTCGAGAAGCCGGACTCTCGGTGCTGGTCGAGGTGCGCGACGAGGAGGAACTCGCTCGAGCGCTGCTGGCTGGCGCCACAATAGTAGGAGTCAACAACCGCAATCTGGAAACGCTGATCATCGATCGGTCAACGGCACCCCGCATTATTCAAGGCATCCCCTCCGCGTGTATCGCCGTGGCCGAAAGCGGTATAGAACGCGTCGAGGATATCATCCCCGCAGCCAACGCGGGCGCCGATGCCGTTCTCGTTGGAAGCACCGTTTCGGCCAGCGCACACCCCACGGAAGCGGTTTCCGCTCTGTCGGGCGTGCCGCGCCAACCGCGCTGACCCGTCGGTGATTCACGGTGACGCAGGCCGACCCAGATGACGCAGGTCAAGATCTGCGGTCTTACACGGCGAGGGGACGCCGACCTCGCCGAACGTGCCGGTGCCTCGTATCTCGGCGTGATCCTGGCGAGCGGCCCGCGCTTGCTCGACGTGGAGCGCGCCCGTACCGTCCTTGGCCCACGTCGTCACACTGTGCAACGGGTGGCCGTTTTTGGGAGTATCCCGGTCGAAGAATTGCTGGCGGTCAGTGTCTCGCTCGACCTCGATGTGTTGCAGCTTCATGGCGAAACGTCTGCCCAACAGATACGTCTTCTTCGGACGGCAACAGCACGGACGGTGTGGCCGGTACTCCGGGTTGACGGGGTGACACTTCCAAAAGAGGCGGCCGATCTCGCGGCCGCCGCCGGTGCGCTCGTGCTTGATGCAAAAGTTGCTGGTCGGCTTGGTGGGACCGGCGTGACATTGGACTGGGAGGGTCTGGTACAGGCGGTGGCGGGACTTCGGGCGACGGTTCCCGCGTTGCAGCTCGTGTTGGCCGGCGGACTTCGCGAGGATAACGTTGCGAGCGCGATTCGTCTGCTGAATCCGGAGGTGGTTGACGTATCTTCCGGTGTCGAGACGGCGCCCGGCGTGAAGGATCAGTCGGCGGTAGAACGGTTCGTGTCAGCGGCCATGGCCGCCAAGGGGATAGAACGATGACAGTTGCGGCACCTTCGCCGGTCACGAACCATCGGTTCGGTCCGTTCGGAGGACGATACGTCCCGGAGACCTTGATTCCCGCACTCGATGAACTCGAGGCGGCATTCGAGGTTGCGCGGCATGATGACGGCTTTCAGTCTGAGCTGGATCACTTGCTTCGCGAGTATGTGGGACGACCCACCGCACTGTCATTTGCGCCACGCCTCTCCGAACGGGTGGGGGCGCCAGTCTGGCTCAAGCGCGAGGATCTCAATCACACGGGTGCGCACAAGATCAACAACACTGTGGGCCAGGCGTTGCTTGCCGTGCGCATGGGGAAACGACGTATCATTGCCGAAACGGGTGCCGGGCAGCACGGCGTCGCCACTGCGACCATCTGTGCACGCTTCGGCTTGGAATGTGTCGTGTACATGGGCGAGGAGGACATGCGGCGGCAGCAATTGAATGTGTTTCGCATGCGACTGCTGGGTGCGACCGTGGTGCCCGTCACCACCGGCACGCGGACGCTCAAGGACGCCACGAGTGAGGCGATCCGCGAGTGGGTGACGTCGGTGAACGACAGCCACTACATCATTGGCTCCGTGGTCGGCCCGGCGCCCTATCCGTATATTGTTCGCGAGTTCCAGTCGGTCATCGGACGCGAGGCGCGAGTGCAGATGCGTGAGCGGGCGGGACGACTCCCCCGAACAGTGGTCGCGTGCGTGGGAGGCGGTTCGAATGCCATGGGCATCTTTGCGGGATTCGTCAGTGACGCCGATGTCGAACTGGTGGGTGTGGAGGCCGCGGGCGAAGGACTCTCAACCGAGCGGCACAGCGCGTCGATCACCAAAGGCACGCCGGGCGTACTGCACGGCGCGTTGAGTTACCTCTTGCAGGACGCCAATGGTCAGGTGCATCCGGCGCATTCCATTTCCGCAGGTCTCGACTATCCGGGCGTTGGTCCGGAACACTCATGGATGCATGACAGCGGTCGAGCGACTTACGTATCGATCACGGACACCGAGGCGCTTCGCGGCGTGGCACTGCTGAGCCGCATGGAAGGGATCATCCCCGCTCTGGAAACCGCTCACGCGGTCGCGTGGATTGAACAACAAGCGGGGCGATGGACGCCCGACGAGCCAGTGCTCCTGTGTGTGAGCGGTCGCGGGGATAAGGACGTGTCAACGATCAGCCAGTTCGAGCTTCCAGCGCTGTGAGCGAGACCGCACCGGCGCTCGAACTAACCGATCAAACGGTTTCGGCGGTCGAGGACGCGCTGCGCGCGCTCGCGAAGGCACAGCGCGCGATGCAACTCTATCTGCCGAACAATCCCATCCGGGCGCAGGCCATTGAGCAGGCGCGCGCGGCGTTCGGTCGAATCTGGGGATTCACACCGCACGTGGAGCTGGCCATCCGCGAATCGTCGTTTGAATGGGACTCGCACGTGGTCTATCAGGATCTCGAGCGCGGCACCGAAGCCCTGCCATGGCTCTTGTATCGGGATGGCCTTCGCGTGTTGACGCTGCACGAGGGGTTTGAAAGCACCGAGCTTGAGCCACTGTTGGTGGTGTTTCAGCGCGCGCGAACGGCGGCGGCCGACGAAGACGATTTGGTGACATTGCTGTGGGTCGCGGATCTGAACGGCATCGAGTATCGGCATGTCGAGTTGGATGGTGTGGTCGACTTCGCGCTCGCGGCCGGTGAGCCTGGTCGCGAGGGCGTGGCATCTCGTGAGCAGCAACCACTGGCCGTGCCATCCGCCGAGACAGGACCACCAGGTGATGGACCGCCACCTGGTCTCGTGCGCGTCGAAGATTTCGAGTCGACGCTGTATTTTCTGGAACCGCGGGAAGTGGCATATCTTCAGGACGAGCTTAAACGCGAGTACGCCGAAGACCAGCGGCGCAGCGCGCTGACGATTCTGTTCGACCTCATCGAACTGCCCGATGCCGGCGACGCTCCGCTTCGGGCGCTGGAGTTCATCGATCAGCTCCTGCTGGAGAGTCTGTCGGCCGGCGACTATGAGCAGGTCGGCTACGTGCTGCGCGAAGCGGCGGCAACGCTGCAACGCGGCAATCATGCAGAGGCCGTTATCGAAACGCTGCGCGAGCTGCCAGCGCGTCTCAGTGAACCGGCCGTCATGGGGCAACTGCTGCAAACACTCGACGAGGGCACGCGCGCACCGGTGGCCACGCTCCTCGAGAGTTTGTTCGTTGAGTTACGGGCGGACGCGCTGGCGCCGCTCATTGCGTGGCTCGGTATGGCGACCGCGTCGCCCGCGCGTGCGGCGATCGAACGGGCCTCGTTGCGTCTCGCCAGCGCGCATACCGGCGAGTTGGCGCGGTTGCTCGAGAACGACGATCCGATCATGGTGCGGGGCGCGCTGCGTGTCGCGGCGAAACTCGCCTCGCCCGCGGCGGTACCGGGACTCGCGCGTGTCCTCAGAAGCGACGACGCCAAGTTGCGCGCCGAGGCGGTCGCGGCGCTCGCGGATATCGGGTCTCCTGGCGCGCTGCAAGCGCTCGAGCGCGGCGTCGACGACGCCGATCGAGACGTGCGCGTGGCGACGTACCGGGCGATTGCGGCGCGCAAGCACGTCAGCGCATTGCCCCGACTCGCCCAGGCATTGCGTCGCAAAGAATTGCGGGCGGCCGACCTGGGCGAAAAAATGGCCGTCTTCGAAGCGTACGGGACATTGTGCGGCGATGCCGGCGTGGTCGAGCTGGACGCACTCCTGAACGCGCGTGGATTGCTGGGTGCCAAAGAACCACCGGAGTCGCGCGCGTGCGCGGCGCGTGCCCTCGGCCTGGTCGGATCCGCCGTGGCGATGACCGCCCTTCAGCGAGCCGCAGACACCAAAGACGTGGTGGTGCGCAGTGCCGTGGCCCGCGCGATGCGAGGCACCACATGACGTCGGGCCTCTCACCGGTCCATGAACACAGCACCGACGCGCCCACCCAGCGTCTCGCGCGCGCCTACGTGGTCGCGATGCATGGGGCGGTGCGCGCCATTCGGCTGTATCCGCTGGAGAACGCGGCCGTGCAAAAGGCCTTGCAGGAACTCACGGCGGCCGCCGAACGGCTCCGTCTGTCTGATGATTGCTGCGAGTTGCGCCGCCGAGGCGACTACCTGTTTGTCAACGAGACGCGACTCCGGCTCACGCTCGACAACTATGCGGCCGTGGCGTATATGTTGGGGCTGTTTCGTGAGGCGGGCATCGGCGGGTTTAGCGTCGCGCAGCGTCCCGACGCGCGCGCGTGGGTCGTGTTGATCGCGTTTCTCCAGTCGCCGCCGCTGGAATATCCCGAAGGCGAACGACTCGCCCAACTGGCCGATCGGTTGGCCAAATCGGCCGTGACGGACTTTGAGTTGTCGCCTCCGGCCGAAGACGACGACGGAGACCACGACGCCGAGCTCGATCAAAAGGAACGCGCGCGACAGACGTTTGTCCGTTCGCTGGACGTGACGCGCGACGTCATGACCTCGGCGCGAATAGGGCGCAGTCCCGGGCTCAAGCGCGTCAAGCGCGCGGTGCAGGGGATCGTGGATGCGATTCTCACCGACGCGGCATCAATGATCGGTTTGACGACGCTGCGCGAATTCGACGAGTACACATTCGTGCACAGCGTCAATGTGTGTATCCTGTCGGTCGCGCTTGGGCGGCGATTAGGTCTGTCCAAGCCGCAGTTGCTCGATCTCGGACTCGCGGCGCTCTTGCACGACATTGGCAAGTCGAAGCTTCCCATTGATCTGCTCAACAAGCGCGGACAACTCGACGACCAGCAGCGGGCGCAGTTGCAGACACACCCGTGGCAAGGGGTGCTGACCCTGTTCGCGTTGCCAACCGGTACCGGTCGGCCGTGGAGAGCGCTCACTGCCGCCTACGAACATCACATGCGGATCGACCTCTCGGGATATCCGAAACCGATTCGGCCGCGACACTTGTCGCTCTTCAGCAAAATCATCGCGGTGTCCGATGGCTTTGATGCGGCCACCACCACGCGCGTGTATCAGAACGCGCCATGGACCCCTGCCGACGTGCTGCGCGGCATGCGCGACAATCCGCGGCTGGGACTCGATCAGGTCGTCGTCAAAGCGTTCATCAATCTCACCGGCATCTACCCGACAGGAACGGTCGTCACGCTCGATACCTTTGAACTGGCCATTGTGCTGGCGGCCAGTCCCGATTCCACTGCGCTGTCGCGGCCGATAATACGGCTGCTGTCCGACGCACACGGCAATCGCCAGGTCGACGCGCCAATCTGCGACCTGACCGAAAAGAACGCGGACGGTCAGTTTCTCCGGACGATCATCCGCACGGAAGACCCTGAGCGTCATGGCATCCGCATCGCCGATTTCTTTGCCTGATCGCGTCTGATGTCCGTCATTGCCGAACGCTTCACCCGCCTCGCGGCCGCCAATCGTCGGGCGCTCGTTTGTTACGTCACCGCCGGACACCCCGATCCGGTGCGCAGCGTAGCACTCATTCGGGGACTCGAAGCCGCCGGCGCCGATATTATCGAGATTGGCGTCCCGTTTTCCGACCCGTTGGCCGACGGACCGGCCATTCAACGCAGTTCGCAAATCGCCCTCGAACACGGCATGACGCTCGACCGCGCGCTGGCACTGATTGCCGAGGCGGCAGTGCAGGTGCCGATCGTGCTCTTCAGCTATCTCAATCCGGTAATTGCCGGCGGCCCAGCAGTGTTGCAACGCGCGAAGGCCGCGGGAGTGCACGGCGTTCTTGTCACCGATCTGCCGGTTGGTGCCGATCCAGAGCGCGAAGCATGGTTCGGCGCCAGCGGCCTTGACTTCATCCGCCTCGTCGCGCCGACAACGCCGTTCGCGCGCATGGCGGAAATCGCGCGTCATGGCGGCGGGTTCATCTATCTCATCAGTCGCATGGGGGTGACTGGCGAGCAGGACTCGCTGTCAGTCGATCTTCCGGCAACCGTGGCGCGGCTGCGCACCGCCACCACACTGCCACTCTGCATCGGATTTGGCATCTCAACGCCAGAACAGGCGGCGGCCGTCGCGTGTCTCGGCGACGGCGTGATAGTGGGCAGCGCCATCGTGAGCGCCGCGGAGCGTTCCATCGACGAGGCCGTTGCGCTCACCGCGTCGTTGCGCGCCGCCATCGACGCCGCATGACGTCGGGTGTGCCGTTGTGGGCGATCGTGTCGGCGAAGCGACGCGAGCACATCGCGCGAGTGGTCGCGCTGTTGGGCACCTGGGCCAAGGTGATGGACGTCTCACCCGACGAATCCCGTGGCTGGCGCGACGCCGGGTTGTGGCATGATGCATTTCGCGATGCCGACGAGTCGACCCTGCGCACGCTGACGAACGACTACGAGCGGCCGATGGGTATGCTTCATGGACCGGCCGCCGCCACACGTCTGGCCGACGATGGCGAGTCGCGCGTCGATGTGATCGAGGCGATCCGATGGCACACCGTGGGTCAGCGGCACTGGCAACGCATTGGACGTGCGCTGTACATGGCCGACTTTCTCGAACCCGGCCGACCATTCATGCAGGCGGACCGTGCCTTCCTGGCTGATCGCGTGCCGCAGGCCTTCGACGCCGTGTTTCGCCAAGTGGTGCGGTTGCGACTCGAATGGGCGATTCGAGAGGGAAAGGGGCTGGCACCGGAAACCGTCACCCTGTGGAACGCCGTGCGATGACCGTACGTGTGCACCTTGTGCTCGCGTTGCTCGTAACCACCGGCGAATGGCGCAGCGGGCTGCGCGCCACCGGCGCAGCGATTCCGCTGGCCGTGCATCAGCCCGCACGCCCGGACTCCATGGCGCGCGCGCCGAAAGGGTCACGCGTTCGCGTACGCGTGTTGAACACGACGTCCACAAAAGGCCTCGCCAGGCGCATGACATTCCTTTTGCGCGACCTGGGCTATGACGTGGTTGACTTTGACAGCGACCGGCGCTCGCCGCGCACCAACACGTTGATTCTGTCGCACACAGCGCATGAGGAATGGGCGAAGCGACTCCGTCGCGCCGTGGGGATGGGCGCCATCGAAACGCGACCGGATTCGTTACGTTACGTGGATTTCACCGTGTTGGTCGGTCGCGATTGGAAGCCGACGGCCCAGCCGTTCCGTCCGTAGCTGTCCGCACGCCGCCGAGATGTCGAGCCCGCGGCTTCTCCGAACGGCCGTCTCGATTCCACGGGCACGCAGGGCGCGTACAAAGGCCGACATCACCGGACCGGCGCTTGGGGAAAAGCCCATCGTTCCGCCGGGGTGCAGCGGAATCAGATTCACGAAGGCGCGGCATTCCCGCGCCAGGGCGGCAAGCTGCGTCGCGTGTTCCGGTTGATCGTTCACTCCGCCCAGCATCACGTACTCGAAGGTGACGCGTCGATCGAACATCGCGGCCGCCGCAATCACGTCGCTGAGCGGATACTTGATGTTGATCGGCATCAGCGAGCGGCGCAAAGCGTCCGTGGGCGCGTGGATCGACAGGGCAAGCCGGAACTGCTCCGGTCGTTCGCCAAGCGCTACGATGCCGGGCAGCACGCCCACCGTTGAAATCGTAATGTGCCGCGCGCCAATGCCGAGCGCCCGCGAGTCGTTGAGCAGGGATAGCGTCGTGCTGACCGACGGCCAGTTCATGAGTGGCTCACCCATGCCCATGAATACGACGTTCGTGGCGAGAATTGGCGGCGCGAGCAGACGGAGCGCGCGTACCTGACCGGCGATTTCCGAAGGCCGGAGATTGCGCTGAAAGCCCATGGCCCCGGTTGCGCAGAAGGCACACTGCAACGCACAGCCGGCCTGCGATGAGATGCACAGCGTCATGCGGTTGTCGTCGGGAATTGCCACCGTCTCGATCAGTTGCCCGTCGTCCAACCGGAACAGGAATTTCTCCGTGCCGTCGTTCGAACGCTGACGCGCTTCGAGCACCAGATTCGGCACGCTGAACGACGCATCGAGCCATTCCCGAAGCGGCTTGGGCAGTTCCGTTATTTCCGCGAAAGAAGCAACCGGTCGCTGCCAGAGGCGCGCGAACACCTGCGTGGCGCGATACGCCGGCTCGCCGCGATCCGCGAACCACTCCCGCAGGCGAATCAGCGCTGCATCGGG
Organism: Gemmatimonadaceae bacterium; assembly: GCA_031419135.1. Lineage (GTDB taxonomy): Bacteria > Gemmatimonadota > Gemmatimonadetes > Gemmatimonadales > Gemmatimonadaceae > Gemmatimonas. The sequence continues at coordinate 6,812 of JANOKE010000895.1, read as the reverse complement.
TTCGAGATCCAGCAGATTCTCCCGCGGCGCGCAGTCCATTGGGAGCGACGAAGCGGACGTCACCGGATCAGTGAACTCAAGGTGAATTGATACAGCGGGCCGAGTCCGATCGTGCCTTCTTCACGTGCCACGCCAACCACATAGCGGGCATAGTGCAACGCAATGCCCGATCGAATGCGCGAGACGGAAAGGCCTGATGCGTTGGTTCGCAGGAAGGCACCTCGCAGATCCACCCGATCGTACCGCCACGCCACGAATGGTCCGTGTTCCCTGGCACCACGATTCACCGCGTTGTAACTGTATCCGAACCGCGTCTCGCGACCCGGTTCACCCATCAGCCGCGCGTCCGCCGCTGCCACCACGGCAGGGCGATCCTGAATCTCACGACCTGGTCGCCAGAGAAAACTCGATAGCGCAATCCGCGCGTCGCCCATCGGCAGCGAGTGCACAATCAGTCCGAGGTCTGCAGCGAGTGCATGATCGACCAGTTGATCCGCACGGCCTTCGCGGTAGCGCAGCGCCGCGCCAACGGTCACGTGCGGCAGCAGATCGCGCGCTGCCGAAAGAGAGAGCAAAAGACTCGAGTACGGAATTTCACCGACCGACAGGGGATCGGTCTCCGTGCGCACGAGGTTCGCGACCGACGTGCGGGCCATCGAGAAACCCAGCGTGATCCCGTCGTGGCGACGCAAATTCATCGAGACCAGTTGGCCATCCACATTCTGGTCGGAGGCCGATGGCAGCGCGGCCACACCGACGCGCCATCGCTCTTTGCTGGAGAGTCGGATGGACGCAGGGTTCCAGAGACCACCCCCCGGCTCGCTGGCGAGGGCGGCGGGTTCAAGGAGCGCTCCCAGCGGAAACTCCCAGAGGTCACGAGCGGGCACGGACTGCGCCGAGAGCCCGGGGGCCCACAACAGCGCGGCAAGCCCGCACAAGATCTTGCGGCACATGCAGTTGAGTCTAGTCGTATGGCACGCACTGAACAAGCAATGCAAACGGTCGATTCGCTATCGCGTTCGCTTCCACGCGTTCGCTAAGTCGAGTAGTTTTCATCGGTTATCCCCATTGGTGCCGATTCGTGTTTGCTGGGCGCTTGGCCGCGAGCGTTCTTCACCCCGGCGCTCAACCGCCAGGAGCTTTGTACGTGACCAGGGAAGTGAACGGACGTACCGTCAACAGGGCGGAACTGTCCACATCGATGCGAACACACATGTGCGGTCAACTCGGCCGCGAGGATGTCGGACGAACGGTTTGCCTGGGCGGCTGGGTGCACCGAAGTCGCGATCTTGGCGGCTTGATCTTTATCGACCTCCGCGATCGCACTGGACTGGTTCAACTGGCGTTCGGGCCGGCGTGGTCCAGTGCCGAAGTCGCGACCACGGCCGCCGCCGTCGGCGTGGAGTCCGTCGTGTTATGTGAAGGTGAAGTCGTGGCGCGCGACGATGACCGGATCAATCCGGAGATGGTGACCGGCACCATTGAGGTGCGCATTCGCACGCTCACCGTGGTCGGACCGGCGGTCACCCCCGCCTTGCCGGTGGCTCGTGGCCGCGGCGAAAAAGCGCCCGCTGAGGAGCTTCGCCTGCGCCACCGCTACCTCGATTTGCGTCGACCGGAGATGCAGGAGAATTTGGTACTCCGTCACCGCCTCCTGCAGACAACGCGTCGGTATCTCAGCGATCGCGGATTTTTGGAGCTTGAGACGCCGATACTTACCAAACCCACTCCCGAAGGTGCCCGCGACTATCTGGTCCCGAGTCGCGTGCATCCGGGAGAGTTTTATGCGCTGCCTCAGTCGCCCCAGATCTACAAGCAACTGTTCATGTGCTGCGGTTTCGACCGCTACTTCCAGATTGCCCGATGCTTTCGCGATGAAGATCTTCGTGCCGATCGCCAGCCGGAATTTACGCAGATCGATATCGAGGCCTCGTTCATCCAGCAAGAAGATATTTTTTCGCTGGCCGAAGGACTGATCGGCGCGATCTGGCGGGAAGCCGGGCATGTCATCCCGGCACACTTCGAGCGCATGACGTATGCTGATGCAATGGAGTCGTACGGCTGCGACCGACCCGATCTCCGGTACGAACTGCGGCTGCGCGACTACAGCGCCACATTCGGCCAACTTGATTTTGCGGTCACCACATCGGCGCTCGCGGCGGGCGCGCGCGTACGCGGACTCGTGGTGCCCGGAGGGGCCGCCTGGAGCCGTAAGCAGGTTGATGAGCTCGAGGCGGTTGCCAAGAGCGCAGGAGCCGGTGGTTTGTTGCGCCTGCGTTGCGCGGATGGTGTCTATGACGGACCGCTTGCCAAGTATCTCACCGACACCGCACGCGCCGACATCGCGCTGCAGAACGGGGATCTGGCGCTGTTCGTGGCGGCCGCCGATCGGATCGCGAATCCGGCGCTCGACCGCGTGCGCCAGGAGTGCGCGCGACGGCTTTCGTTGGTCAATGAGCAGGCGCAGCGCTTCCTGTGGGTGCTGGACTTTCCCATGTTCGAACAACACCCGGACACCGGCGCGCTGTCGGCGGTGCATCATCCGTTCACGGCATCGCATCCGGATGACATGCAGTCGTATCCCCACGAGCCGGCGCGGTGGCGCGCGCTGGCATATGACGTCGTGCTGAATGGAACCGAACTGGGTGGTGGCAGCATTCGCACCAGCGATCCGGCCGTGCAATCGCGCATGTTCGCGCTGCTCGGAATCGCTGACACGGCGGAACAGGAACGGCGATTCGGATTTCTCCTTGAAGGACTGCGCGCCGGCGCGCCGCCACATGGAGGCATCGCCTTTGGCTTTGATCGCATTGCGATGCTGTTGTCAGGAGCACCATCGTTGCGCGATGTGATCGCGTTTCCGAAAACCACCGCCGCTCGTTCGCTGTTTGAAGGCGCACCGGTGTCGGTGAGCGCCGCCGACCTGGATGAACTCGGCCTCACCGTGCGCGCAAAACGCGAGCCCGCATGACGGATGCCTTGATCACGCCGGTCACTGCGCGGGTATCGGTTGAGGGTGCCGATCTTCTGCTGCTGGCAGGTGTCAACGACGCCAATCTGGTGGAGCTGGCGAAGGCCACCGGAGCGCGCGTCGCGTTGCGCGGCGACTCGCTGGCCCTGAGTGGAGACGCCGACGCGGTGGCGCGCGCGGAAGGTGTGGCGGTGGCCATGGTGGCCTTGGCCCGTGATGGACGCACGGTCCTGCCCGATGACGTCTTGCGTCTCACGCTGACCGAGCGACCGGCTGACGCACCGGGCGCGACGGCCGGCACGCTTGTGGTGCCTGGCGCGCGCCGCACCGTGCAGGCGAAAACGCCTGGACAGGCCGAGTATCTGAAGCAGATCAGCGAACACGATATCGTGGTGGGCATCGGACCCGCCGGAACCGGGAAGACCTATCTCGCCGTGGCGGCGGCTGTCGATGCGCTCATGCGCAAGCGCGTTCGTCGGATCATCCTTGCGCGCCCGGCCGTTGAGGCAGGCGAAAGTCTCGGCTTCCTTCCCGGCGACATGCAGGCCAAAGTAGATCCATACCTGCGACCGCTGTACGACGCGCTCGATGACCTGATGCCGGTGGAACGCATCCAGAAAGCGCTCGAGTCGCGCACGATCGAAGTGGCACCGCTGGCCTTCATGCGCGGACGCACCCTGGGTGATTCATTCGTTATCCTCGACGAAGCGCAGAACGCGACCGGACTGCAAATGAAGATGTTCCTTACGCGCCTGGGCATCAATTCCAAAATTGTCATCACGGGCGACAAAACGCAGGTGGATTTGCCGAGTCGCGAAGACTCCGGGCTCATGCAGATCGAGCGCATTCTGCATGGGATCGAAGGGATCAGTTTCCATTACTTCACCGACGCCGATGTCGTGCGTCACCGCCTCGTGCGCGACATTGTCCGCGCGTACAACAGCGACGCTGCCGGCGTATGACACTCGGCGCGGAGCGCGTCGTTGCCGTGCAGACTGATGGAGTGCGCTCTCCGGTCGCACTCCCGCGGCTCGCGGAACTCTCCCGTTGCACGCTGGCCGCTCTGCACGTGCCCCGTGCGCTCGTGTCGGTGACGCTGCTCGGTGCCCGTACCATGGCGCGCCTCAATCGCCAGCACCTCGGACATCGGGGCGCCACCGATGTCATCACGTTTGCGCTGCAGGCAGACCCCAGCGACGTCGTGGTCGCCGACATCTACATTTGCCCGGACGTGGCGCGCCGGCAGGCTCGGGAATGCGGCATCGGCGTGCGCGAAGAGTTGGCACGGTTGGTCATCCACGGCACATTGCACGCGTGTGGATGGGAGCATCCGGAGGGCGCGGGTCGCATGACCTCGCCGATGTGGCGACGCCAGGAGCAGCTGTTGAAACGCTTCTGGATTTCCCCGGCACCTCGCGCATGACCGATCGAAGTCCACGGGAGTTCGCATGAGTCTCGCGGCATGGATGGTCGCTGGTGGCGGCGCGACCTTGGCGGCCGTGGCCGCCGTGGCCGATGGCGCGTTGCTCGCCGAGCACGGCGTGTTGGCGGCCGGCGAGCGGAACGGGCTGGTGCCGTTGCCAACCGTCTCACGACCCGTCGCGCCGCGCGAACGCGCGCATCGCGCACTGGCCTTTGCGCGCTTGCTGGGACACGGCGTTGCCGGCGGTGCGCTCGCGCTCGCGTTGGGCTTGGCAGAGCGCACGGAGTTCCAGGCCATCGCGTTGTTGGCCATCGCTGGAATGCTCACCGTGGTCGTGGCGGAAAGCACAGCGCGCGCGCTCGGTGATGCGCTCGGTGACCAGGCGGGTGAACGACTGCGGCGATTCACGCAGCTCCTGGAAATCTGTTTCAGCCCCGTCGTTCGACTGGGCGAATGGGTAGATCGATTGTTTGTCGAAGTGGTGTCAGAAGCGGACGGCTCGGTTGAGCGGCGTGAGGAAGCGGCCGCGCAGTTCCGCGACGTGATCAATACCGACGCTGATGTCTCGGGAGACGAACGGAAACTCCTGTTGGGCGTCTTCGACTTTGGTGAAACCACGGCTGAAGAAGTCATGGTTCCGCGGGTCGATATCGTCGGGATCGAGAAGGAGACACCATGGTCGGAAGTGCTGGACCATTTTCGCAGTGAACAACACTCCCGTGTGCCCGTCTTTGACGAGACCATCGACGAGATCATCGGGATTCTGTACGCCAAGGATCTCCTGGCTGCCGCGATTGCCGATAACGAGCCGGCCGAAGGGTGGCAGGCGCTGGTACGAGCACCAACGTTCGTGCCGCCGAGTAAGCGTATTGCCGACCTGCTGCGGGAGTTTCGCGCGGCGGGTCGACACATTGTCGTCGTCGCCGACGAGTACGGCGGAACCGCTGGTCTGGTCACCATCGAAGACGTGCTGGAAGAACTCGTTGGTGAGATCGGCGACGAATACGATGAGGAGGAACGGCAGGTCGAGTCCGAGGAGGAATTGCGTTTCTGGGTATCGGGTCGCCTGACACTTGACGATTTGTCGGATGCGCTGCATCACGATTTCCGTCGTGATGATGTGACCACCGTCGGGGGACTTGTGCTCGAGCTGGTCGGACGTGTGCCGCGTGCGGGCGAGTCGCTGCAGATCGGACCGTTTCGCGCGATTGTGGAGCGCGTGGTGCGACGCAAGATCGAACGGATCTACCTTGAACGGCTGCCCGGTTCGCATCTCAGTGGAGACGCGTAGCCGTGCCGACATTCAGTCTGCTGATAGTGTTGGCGATCGTGGGCGTGCTTACGGCGGCCGCCACGTCCGTCCGTGCGGTCAGTCGTCTCTGGCTACGCCACTGGATTGAGCACCGTCAACTCGCCACGCCCGCGATGCGACAGTATCTCGAGCGCCCCGCGCGCCTCGCCCATGCGGCAGGAACGGCGAGCACACTCACCGTGTTTGTCTGGGGGGCCATTCTCGCCGGCAGCGAGGGATTGCGCTCGTGGGCGTTTGCCCGCGACGCGGTGGTGGGGCTCGTGTTGTTGCTGGTGGTGGGCCAACTGTTGCCGCGCGCCATCGGACGAAAATGGGCGCCGCAATTGGTGCCAGTGCTGATCCCCGTGCTGCTCGTGGTCGATCTCATGGTGACGCCGTTTCTTCGCGTCGCGCAGGCGGCCACTCGCCTTCTGGTTCGACGTTGGCAGCGACCCGAGGCCGAAGCGCGGGAAGGTCTGGAAGATTTGCTGCGCGAGGGGGCGTTTGACGGCATGGCGGCCACAGAGGAGATGGCGATTATCTCGGGTGTCATGCAGTTCGGAGAGAAAACGGTGGCCGATGTCATGACGCCACGGGCCGACATCTTCGCACTTGATGCGTCGCTGTCCGCACGCGAGGTGGCCGAGCGCATGGCGCAATCAGGCTACAGTCGCGTCCCGCTGTATCACGAACAGCTCGACAACATCGCGGGAATGATCCATGTCTTCGACGTGTTCAAGCTGGCGGGAGAACGCATGCCTGCGCTGCGACCGATTACCAGAGCCGAGCCCACGAAGCCGGCCAACGAGCTGCTGTTTGAGCTGCTGCGGGCGCGTCGACAGTTGGCCATAGTGTTTGACGGGCAGTCGCACGTAGTGGGGCTGGTGACGCTGGAAGATCTATTGGAGGAGTTGGTGGGAGAGATCCGCGACGAGCACGACGAACCGTCGCCGGACGGCGCGGGATCACCATCGTGATGAGCGATGCGATCGAGCGTGTCCTTGCGGGGTTTCGCGCCGGCAAGAACGCGGCACTGGCGCGCGCCGTGAGCATCGTGGAGAACCATCGAAGCGGCTACGATCGACTGTTGGCGTCCATTCACCCCGATCTGGGGCGCGCTCGACGCG
>JANOKE010000894.1:0-2170 GCA_031419135.1 Gemmatimonadaceae bacterium | reverse complement strand
TTGGCGGCGTCCCGTCGCAGCTGCGCCTGCGCACGTTCCGTCGCGGGGAGGCTCTTGCGAATCGCGCACAGGCGCGCGGGCCACCGCACGCCGCCCGCCACAAACTGGACGGCCCATTCGCCCGGCTGGTGGCCCGATAAGTCCCGCAAGTGGGGCAGCAGCGCGAAGGCGGTCTCGGGGGCGGTGGCCTGGAGCAACGGAAAGTTCGTGCTATTGATCCGCACGATGACGTCCCCGTCGTGTCGCCGCACGTGGGCCACGCCCGCGCGATGCCCATAGCCCCGGTCGGCCAAGATAATGTCCCCGCGCTCCACCGGCAGCCGCGTGAAGGTCTCGCCGCCCGTGTGGTCGGTCACTTCGTAGAAGTCACACCGCATCTCCGGCAGGCGAATCGCGTAATGGATGCGCCAGTCGGTGCCGGTGGACCCAGGCTCCGCCACCACCGTCGCATCGAACGCGCGCAACCGTCGACCCGGCGGCGCGGGCGGGCCCGCCCCGCCACACCGACTGCTCGCAAACAGGCGCTGGGCCAACGTGCCGAGCCCCCCTTCGGCCCGCCGAAGCCGTTTGAGGAGCGCGACGTCGGACAGCGTGGCCAACCCCTGCACGTGCGCGCGCGCCGCGGCCTGCTTGAGCGACAATCCCGTCGCCACGTGGAGCAACAGGACCTGCAGCAGGATGTCCGGGCTCCGGATCGCCCCGCGATTCCGCTGCATCGCGCCGGTTTCCGCCGCAAGCGCGCGCCACCCCTCCGGCAGGAAGGCGGCCAGCAACTCCCACTCCTCGTCCATGAGCGTCAGCGTCACGCCCGAATCCTACCCCCAACGCCCGTGACGCGTCAAGGCTTAGGTTAGTGCTTATGCCGCTCTACCCTCACCCCTGTTCCTGCTCACCCTGTTCCTGCTCACCCTGTACCTGCTCACCCCTTCATCTGCTCACCCCTCTTGCCCCTCACCGCGCTAGCCCTCACTCCTCCGGCTGTTCCTCACCGTCGAATCCGTCGCGGCGATGCACTGCTACTTCGTCCAGAATACGATGCTGCCACAACGCGTCATCCCAGGCTGGAACTGCGCCGGCGACTGCGTCGCGGAGTAGATCTCGATACCCGCGATGTCGTTGGGTCGCATCAGGGCGTCGATATCGGCGGCGGCCAGGTCGAATGCCAGCGTGCCATTGACGTAGACGGCGGGGATACACCGATTCGCGAACGTGCCGCGCATGACAATTTTCATGTCGCGACGAAGTCCGAGCGTATCGGTTGCCGCTTCCGACCGATCGGACAGCGACGAGAGCGTATCGGCGTCTGTCACAATCTCGAGGTACACGCCCGGCAACGCGCGAAACAGTTCCGACGTAGCGATGGGTCGTCGCGTGGCGATATCCGTCGGCGTTAGAAAGCGACCCAGTCCTGATCGACGCCGCTCCTGGAAACCTACGAGATTCAGATCCACCAGTCGCGATGCCGTGATCTTCATCGTATCAAGTACCGACTGGAGCGTGGCGAGCGTCACCACTACAGGCAGCGCCCCCCGAACAACGTCTACCGATCGGCGTTCAGGATAGTGTCCCACAGCGCGCACAACGATTGTGCGCGTGCCGGTTGGCGCATTCGGCAGCGTCCACTCGCCGCGCTCGTTGGCACGAACTTGTGGTCCGCCAGACATCCCCACCTGCGCGCCCGCCAGCGGTCGGTTGCCCTTTACCGAGACCACCGTGCCGCTCAGCACGCCTTCGCCATCCCCCAGCGACAGCTCGCGCCGCAGGAAGCCACCGCCTGCAACGGCCACTTCGATCGCGTCGGTACTGTCCGCACCACGGCTGGCAATCAACGTCATGGTGCCGGGGTTTGGTACATCGCAGAGCGCGAACCAACCGTTCTCTTTGGTCGTCGTGACGCGGCGAGGCGTGCGGCGTTGCAGGGTGCCCGTGCCGATCACGAGTTCCGCCCATTCGCCCGCCACGGTCACACCGGCCGCCGGCTCTCGGTCGCGCGCATCGCGCACGATACCGATAACAACGGCACCGGAGTTCTGAGCCGATGGAGGGCCACAGATCGCCACACGAAGTCGCATGGCCGAAGGAATTGCGAGGTCGGCGCGCACGGCTCGTTCACTGTCGACAGACACCGCGCGCAGAATCGGCTCGAGACCGAGCGAGTCGAGCATGGCAT
>JANOKE010000893.1:0-1746 GCA_031419135.1 Gemmatimonadaceae bacterium | reverse complement strand
CCGCGATCGAACACAATCGCCGACACCCCATGTTTTCCCGCTTCGATCGCTGCCGCCAATCCGCACGGGCCTGTGCCAACGACTACCAGGTCGACCGACTCGGGCACCTCGTCCAGCAACCGCGCGAAATCGTCGTCCGCGTGAACGGTCGACATGCCGATCAGCGAACCGGAATGATCTGGTCGCGCCGCGTGCCCACGCTCACGTAGGCAATCGGTGTTTCGCAGAGCGCTTCGATGCGATCGAGATACACTCGCGCCTCACGCGGAAGGTCCTCGAGACGGCGCGCCTCCTGGGTCGACTGCCGCCAACCGTCGTACCATTCGTACACGGGCTCCGCCCGCTCCAGCATCTGGAGATCGGCCGGAAACTCGGTGAGCAGCTCGCCGTCCACGCGATAGCCCGTGCAAATGGCCACTGTGGGCAGCGTGTCCAAAACGTCCAGTTTCGTGACCGCCAATCCCGTCAATCCGTTCACGCGCGCCGCATAACGCACCACGACGCCGTCAAACCAGCCACAGCGACGCGGTCGGCCGGTGGTGGCGCCGAATTCGTTGCCCAGTGTGCGCACGGCACTGTGCAGCGGTTCCTCAAGTTCCGTAGGCAGCGGGCCATTGCCAACCCGCGTTGTGTAGGCCTTCACCACACCCAACGCGGATTGAATCGACATCGGTGAAATGCCCACGCCGGTGGCCGCGCCACCAACGGTCGTGTTACTCGAGGTCACGAATGGATAGGTCCCGTGATCGATGTCCAGCAGCGACCCCTGCGCACCTTCCAGCAGCACGGCTGCGCCGCTCTTGATTGCCCGATGCACACAGAGCCCTACATCGTCGGCGATCGCCATGAGCCGCGGCGTGAGCGCCGCGAACGCCTCCAGCGTCTCTGCCACCGATGCGCGCGCCGTCACGCCACTCCGCTCCAACAGCGCGTTGGATCGCTCCACGCCAGCCGACACGAGATCGCGCAACCGCTCGGGGTAACGCAGATCCAGCACCCGCACGCCACGTCGCGCCACCTTGTCTTCGTACGCCATACCAATGCCCCGACCGGTCGTTCCGATCGCCTTGCTCGCCGCACTCGCTTTGTCCAGCAGTTTGTGATACGGCATCACCACATGCGCGCGCTCACTCACATACAGCCGACCTTCCACGTCAATGCCATCCGCCACCAGTGCATCGATCTCGACAAACAACGTCTCCGGGTCGAGCACCACGCCGTTGCCAATCGCACAGCGCACTCCAGGGTGCATGATGCCGCTCGGGATTTGATGCAGTACGACCGAGCGGTCGCCGATGTGCACGGTGTGCCCGGCGTTGGCACCGCCCTGGTAGCGCACTACCCAGTCGGCCTTTTCGGCCAGCACGTCCACCAGCTTGCCCTTGCCTTCGTCGCCCCATTGCGCACCCACCACCACCATGGTGCGCGTTGTCGTATCGAACATGCGAAATCCTGAGTCGGTGCGGCCTTCCCATCGAGCCGTCACGTTTACCGCACACAAAAAAACGCCCAGCGGGCGGTCCGCAGGGCGTTGGTGGAATCTAGCTATCTATGTGACAGGAGCAACCGACCCGTTCTGTCTGCTGTTTCTTGTGTTCGTCTGTTCTTCTGTGCCTTGTCTCCCGTCTCCCTTCTCCCGTCTTATCTCCCCCCCACCGCCGCCCCCATCACCACAACCGCCACCAGCAGCCCCATCGCGCTCTTCACGGCCGCCGCCACGGCGCGCCCTACCAGCGCACCAGTCGC
>JANOKE010000892.1:0-2743 GCA_031419135.1 Gemmatimonadaceae bacterium | reverse complement strand
AGCCGTTGAGTACCTTGGCCTGGTACACATCCCATCCTTCGAACGCCGACGTTGTGCGCAGCCGGTACTCGTCCTCCGGCATCATGTCGGTAGTGTAGATGTCCGGCCAGCCGTCATTGTCGATGTCTGCGATGTCCAGTCCCATCGAGAAGTAGCTGCTGTACGGCATCTGCTTGTCCAGCGACTCGGCAAACGTGCCGTCGCCATTGTTCATGTACAGGTAGTCGCGCTCGAAGAAATCGTTCGCCACGTAGATGTCCGGCCGACCGTCGCGATTCACGTCGGCCACCACAACGCCAAGACCGAAACCGACCTCGCTGCCGTAGATGCCCGCCGCCGCACTGACGTCGGTGAAATGTCCGTGGTCATTGCGGTACAGCTTGGCGCCGCCCAGCGAGTCCCGCACGTGGCGCGTGTTGCGGAGCCCGAAGCTGCTCACCGGTCGCGGCGAATTGTTGATCAGGAACAGATCGAGATCGTTATCCCGGTCATAGTCGAAGAACACCGCCTGCGAGGTGTAGCCGCCGTCGGTCACTCCGTACACTGCAGCCTCATCCTTGAACTGCGGCACGCCGTTCTTGTCGTTGCCGAGATTGATGAACAGCTGATTCGCGCGACGAATTCCCGGTTCCTTGCCGGCGTGGCAGACGTAGATATCGAGCTTGCCGTCACCGTTGACGTCGGCCATGGCGACGCCCGTGGTCCACGAGCCGTTGTTGCGGAGCGTCGCCTGGGCGGTGATGTCGCGAAAGCGGAAGGCGCCTTCGTTCAGATAGAGCTGCGCCCCGGACTCGTTGGCCGTGAGCACGATTTCGGGGAGGCCATCGCCATTGAGGTCACCAAGGGCAACACCGCCGCCATTGTAGTGATTGCGATACGTGAAGACATTCACATCCTTGGTGTCGGTGACGTGATTCGCGAACGCGACTCCGGTGTAGCTCGATGGCAGCAACGAGAAGAGGCGGTCTCCCACCGCTGGTGCGACCGCCTCGCGCGTGGCGGGCGGGCCCGCGTCCCGACCCGAGCAGCCCGCTCCGGATACCCACATGGCGGAAACGGCCAACGCCGCGAACGTCGCTCGCTGATGTGAAGTCGTGTTCATACGTACAAGAATAGCCTGCCTCGGTGGGGGGCAGGCTGTGCCAGCTGCCGGGTCGCGCACTGCGCGCGACCCGGCACAAGGCTCAGTAACCCGGGTTCTGCTTGAGCAGCGGGTTTGTGGCCAGCTGTCCGGAAGGGATCGGCATCAGGATCTTGTAGGCAGGCGTTACCGGCTTGAAAGCGCGGGCGCCTGTGTACGTGCCAGCGCGAATCATGTCCTGGCGGCGCTTCGCTTCGCCGACGAGTTCGAACAACCGCTCGTCAAAGATCGCCGTGCGGGCCGCAGTCTGCGAGAGCCCGACGAGAGGCTTGGCGGGTGTAAACGCCCGCGCACGCACCGCATTCGCCGCGGCCAGTGCTTCGGGCGTCCGCCCCAGTTCGTTCAATGCTTCCGCCTTGGAGAGATGGACCTCGGCCAAGCGATAGTGCGGGAAGTCGTTCGGTTGTTCCTGGTTCGCGACCGCCGGGTCGATCGGGAACTTGTACAAGCGGACGCCCTCACCCTCGGTGGCCTGTGTCACATCCCTGATGACAGGCGTGAAAATCAGGCGGTTGCCCGAGCGATCGAGGGCCGGTGCGCCGGTGTTCTGGTTCACCTGCGGCCCGACGAGCCAAACGCCGTCACGCGCGTCAGCGCGGTCGAACTTGTTGTACGTGTCGGCCAGCGTCGAGAAGCCGTTCCAGCCGCCGAAGTTCGCGGAATTGTAGTGGAACGAGCGCATGTTCAGGTTCGACCCCAGTCCCCCCAGCGTGCTGAATCGCACGACAAAGATGTTCTCCAGCGAATTCTGGTTGGTCGCACTGAAGTTGTTGCGGAAGTTCGATGCCAGCGAGTACGTGCCGGAATTGATGATCCGGTCAGCCACCGTGATCACGTCCGCCCAGCGGGGGGTACCCTTGGTCAGTCCCGCCGCGGTCACCGTACCGGTGTACACTTCCGCATTGACGTAGATGCTCACGAGCATCGCGTCCACGGCACCTTGCGTCACCCGGCCCCACTGTCCCGCGTCACGCCTGGCCGGCAGCGCACCGCGCACTGCGATAAGCTCCGACTCGATGAACTTGAACACGGAATCGCGCGTGGTCTGCGCGCGGGGTTTGATCTCGGTATTGGTGACGATGGGCACTCCACCAAAGAAGTCCATCAGGCCGATGTAGTAATACGCACGAAGCGCGCGCAGTTCGGCTTCGATGGACGGCTGATCAGGCACGGTGTTCGGACGCAGCGCCGCCAGCACCGCATTGGCCTTGGCGATACCCGACCACATGTTGTTCCAGACGCCGTTGATGTCATCGCCCGCCGATCCGCTGGTGGGGGTCCACCCCTGACGATGGATTTCCAGCCAGCGTCCATTGTCAAACCAGTCCGAACCGCGGGTGGGCACGACTGTCTCGTCGGTGCTCACCTGGGAGAGATTGTAGTACCCCCACATGTTGTCGCGCAGCGTGGCATACACACCCGCCACGCCACCAAGGACTTCGGCCGACGTTTTGTAGTAGTTATCTGGCGAGATCTGGCTGGCAGGCACCTCGGTCAGATCGGTGCACGCGACTGCTGCCCCGGCTGCCAGGAGGAGCGTAGCGAAGCCCGCTTTGTAAGTGCGCATCTTCACTGGAGAATGCCTCATGGTGGGTTTGGGTG
>JANOKE010000891.1:0-3253 GCA_031419135.1 Gemmatimonadaceae bacterium | reverse complement strand
GCGAGTACATGGTGCGCGGGCTCGGCTACCTCACGGGCATCGGCGACATCGAGAACGTGGTGGTGGGCGTGAGCGCGGCCGGCACGCCGGTCCGCGTCGCCGAACTGGGTCGTGTGACCATCGGTCCGGCCGTTCGACGCGGGATCACCGATCTCGATGGCCGAGGCGACGCGGTCGGTGCCATTGTCGTGATGCGTTTCGGCGAGAATGCGCTGGCCACGATCCAGCGGGTGAAGGCAGCACTGGCGCAGGCGCAGAGTGGCCTTCCGCCGGGCGTCGTGGTGCGGCCGGTCTACGACCGCAGTACGCTCATCGAAGATGCCGTCTCCACCGTGCAGAGAACGTTGGTGGAAGAAGCGATCATTGTGGCGCTCATTTGTGTTGTGTTTCTGCTGCATGCGCGGTCGGCGCTTGTTGCGGTCGTCACGCTGCCGATCAGTGTGCTCATCGCGTTCCTTGGACTGCGCGCCTACGGGATTGGCGCGGACATCATGTCACTGGGCGGTATCGCGATCGCTATTGGAGAAATGATCGACGCGGCGATCGTCATGGTGGAGAATCTCCACAAACATCTCGAGCGTCGCGCCCCTCCCGACGCCGCGATGATCGACACGGCGACGCTGAGTACGCAGGAGCGATGGGACATTGTGCTCGCGTCCGCGACCGAAGTGGGGCCATCGCTCTTTTACTCGCTGCTCATCATCACCGTCTCCTTCATTCCGGTCTTCACACTGGAAGGACAGGAAGGTCGTCTGTTCACGCCGTTGGCACTGACCAAGACATTCGCCATGGCAGCGGCGAGTTTGCTCAGCATCACGCTGGTGCCGGTGTTGATGGGGCTGTTCATCCGCGGGAAAATTCGCCGCGAGCAGAGGAATCCGCTGAGCCGCGCCATGATTCGTGTATACCGGCCGGCACTGGTGTGGGTTATGGATCGACGCTGGGCGATGATCAGTGCCGCGGCCGCCCTGCTCATTCTCACATGGATTCCGTTCCAGCGAATCGGCAGCGAGTTCATGCCGCCACTCGAGGAGGGCACGATCCTGTTCATGCCCACGACGTTGCCCGGGATCAGCGTGGCTCGCGCGCGTGAATTGTTGCGGCAGCAGGACGCCATCCTGCGGTCGTTCCCGGAGGTCGCCAGCGTGTGGGGCAAGGCCGGACGCGCCAACACCGCCACCGATCCAGCGGGTCTCGACATGACGGAGACGACAATCTCGCTCAAGCCGACGTCGACGTGGCGCGCAGGCATGACGTACGACCGGCTAGTCGTGGCGATGGATTCCGCGGTGCAAATGCCAGGGGTTACGAACGCATGGACCATGCCCATCAAGGGACGGATCGACATGCTCGCCACCGGTATCCGCACGCCCGTTGGCGTCAAGCTCTACGGACCGGACCTCAGCGAATTGGAGCGACTCGGGAAGGAGCTCGAAGGGCACCTCAAGGCGGTACCGGGCACCCGGAGCGCGTTCGCGGAGCGCGCGGTGAGCGGATACTACCTGGACATTGATATTGATCGAGCTGCAGCGGCACGGCACGGCCTGAACATCGACGACATCCAGACCGTGATCGCGACGGCCATTGGCGGCATGACAATCACGCAGACCGTCGAAGGGCGTGAACGCTACGGCGTTCGCGTGCGCTATCCGCAGGAGCTGCGTAACACTCCCGAGCGTCTTGCCGCAGTACTCGTTCCCGTCATGCATGCCGCGCCGCAAGGCGAACGAAGCGGTGTGAGGTCGAGCGGAAGCACGCGCAGTGCCATGGGATCTGGGGGTGCCGACGCGACGGGCAATGCAGGTGGCATGTCGGCGGGCGGCACGGCACAGGTGCCACTCGGGCAAGTGGCGACTATCCGGCCAACGGTGGGGCCGATGGTCGTCCGAACGGAAGATGCGCAGCCGACCGCCTGGGTGTATGTCGATGTGGCGAATCGCGACATTGGCGGCTACGTCGAGGACGCTAAGCGCGTTGTCGCGCAAGCCATGACGCTCCCTCCCGGATACACGCTCGCCTGGAGCGGACAGTACGAGTACATGGAACGCGCGAAAGCGAAGATGCAGCTGGTCGTGCCGGTGACACTCGCGCTCGTGTTCCTGCTGTTGTACCTCAACTTCCGCAATGTCAGCGAGGCATTGATCGTCATGCTCTCGATCCCGTTCACGCTCGTCGGTGGCGTGTGGTTCTTGTGGGCGCTCAACTACAACTGGTCGGTCGCGGTCACCATTGGGTTTCTTGCCCTGGCGGGTGTCGCCGCCGAAACGGCGGTGATCATGCTGGTGTACCTCGACCACGCGTGGGAGACGCGCCGCGCGGTTGGACGGCCACTCCACATACGCGATGTGTACGATGCGGTGATGGAGGGTGCCGTCGAGCGTGTCCGCCCCAAGATGATGACGGTGGCATCCACGATGATCGGTCTGCTTCCCATTCTGTGGGGCACGGGCACGGGCGCCAGCGTGATGAAGCGCATCGCCGCGCCCATGGTTGGCGGCATGGTATCGAGTACGCTGCTCACCCTGCTGGTGGTGCCCGCGATCTGGTCGCTGATCAAGCAGCGCGAACTGGCGCGATCGCGCACGAGCGTGAAGTGACGCGCGACATCGCAGTCCCAAAGGACGAAGACTGGCACAACCGGTCCGCTGAGGAAGTGCTGACACATGTTGGCTCTTCGGCGCAAGGATTGTCGGCGCAGGAAGCAGCGCAACGCCTCGCTGCCGACGGTCCCAACCAACTGATCGAAGGCAAGCGCACCAGCGCGCTCCAGATATTCCTCGGACAGTTCAAGAGTCTGATCATCTGGGTTCTCATTGCCGCCGGGGTGATCTCCGCGGCGCTGGGCGACATGGTGGACGCCATCGCTATCCTGGCGATTGTCATACTCAATGCGGGCATCGGCTTCTATCAGGAATTTGCCGCAGAAAAGTCCATCGCAGCACTCAAGAAGATGACGGCGGCCGAAGCAAAGGTTCGGCGCGACGGGCACGTCACGGCAATTCCTGCATCGGGCATCGTGACCGGTGATATTCTTGCGCTGGAGGCTGGCGATCTGGTGGCGGCGGATGCCCGGCTCTTCGAAGCGGCCTCACTCAAGTGCATCGAGTCGGCGCTGACCGGCGAGTCAGAGGGCGTGATGAAACAGCCCGAGACGATGACGAAGACCGATGCCCCGCTTGGCGACCGCGAGAACATGGTGTTCATGGGAACGAGCGTCGCGGCTGGCACAGGGCAGGCCGTCGTCGTGGCCACC
>JANOKE010000890.1:0-16422 GCA_031419135.1 Gemmatimonadaceae bacterium | reverse complement strand
ACAACTCCTGGTAGCGTCCGAGTTCGTTGCCATGATACCCCAGTACGCCGCGCACTTCATGGTGCATGAGCGCGTCGCCGGCAACAAAAGGATCGTGCGGTGCCATGTTGTCGCTGAGTGGCAGCGCGATCACTCTCGCCGGCTGCGGCTGCGCCGTGAGGAACGTGACAATGGCATCGCCGGCGTACAATTGTTCCGCACGAGGCGAAAATCTCCAGTAGTGTCGGGCCACGCTCCACAGGTCCAGCGCCACGATCGTAAGCAGCAGCCAACCGGCGCGCCGTGCGGTGAGCCGACCGCGGGCAACCACCACTATCACGGAGATGGTCAGTACCACGAACGCCGCCGAGCGCCACGCACCCACGATAACATTGGTGGCGTTCATCTCGATTTGTTCTGCCCGCTCCCTGAGGAGTCCCATGGCGATAGAGGTCAGTCCACCCACCGACGCCAGGAGACCCACCAACAGTGCGAACCCGCCCCACATCGCGACATAACGCACCGTGGTGCGCCCCGCGAGCACACGCTCGGCGCCGAACGAGGCCAAGACCGCGGTTGAGAATGCGACGATGTACAGAATGGTGCTGGGCGCGCGGAAAAACTTCGTACCGGGCACGGTCGCGTACACCAACTGATAGAACGGCGTGTTCCCGCCCCAGGCCCAAAACAGCGATACAATCAGTGCGCCAAGCCAGAACCATGCATGCTTGCGATGCCGATTGAGGACTCCGCCCCCAAAGGCACACAGGGCCAGCACCAACACGCTGGCGCCGATGTACTCGCTGTGGAAGTGAATGCCGTTGCGGCCCCAATAATGCTCGAGAATCCCCGAGAACTGCGGCAGGTATGTGTTGATCGTTTCCTCGAGCGGAAACGAGTACGAAATCGCGTGTTCCCAACCCTTGCCACCGGCGCGCGGTGACCACGGAGTATACTCGCGTACGGGTAAGTACTGGATCGCGCTGATCGCACCGCCGATCACGATTGCCACGGCGGCGAATCCCAGTCGACGAATGGCGACTCCGGTGTTGAGCGGCGCGGCAGATGCCGACGTACTGGCGTCGGTCGGGGCATTCACGGCGTGTGCGGGAACGGCCAGCGGACGCAGCGCGAGAAACAACGCGAAGGAACCCGACATGATCAGCATGTACTGCAGCAACTGGGGGTGCGGCGAGAGCGCGGCCAGTCCGACGATCAGTGCCAGTGTGCCCCATGCGCTGCGTTTGCCATCCCGGACTCCGCGCACGAGCGCCCAGAGGGCTGCGGGCAGCAGCGCGCTTACAAACAGCTTGCCGTCGTGGCCCGGCGACGCATATGACGCCACCGCTCCACTCATGAGATAGGCCACTCCACCTATCGCAGCACTCTGGAACCGGACGCCGCACGCACGAAGGAATCCGAACGTGAAAAACCCGGCCAGCAACATGTGCAGCACGAACCCCCACGTCATGGCGACGTCGGTTGGCAGGAACATGCGCAGCAGGAATGTCGGATAGAAAATGTCGCCATGCATCGCGGCAACGTACGGCATGCCACCAAACTGGTATGGATTCCAGAGAGGGAATCCATGTCCTTCGCGAAGCGATCGCGCGGCGAACTCACGGAACGAGTAACCGGCGATGTACTGGTCGGAGTTCGGATTGACCAGGAATGCGCCGCCAAGCGCTGGCCACGCAAGCAGCAGAGTCGCAACGGCTGACACCACGGCCGCCCAGACGTGTGGGCGCAGCGGTGCCAATTCGGTCAGCGTTGGCGCGTCGTTTCGGGCCATATCGAGCGCGGTATCAAGAAGGAATGGAAACGAACACTGCCTACTGGTTGACGCGACCGGAGGTGGTGCGCGCGAGCAACGGAGCACTCATCAACGCGAGCAGGCCCGGTGCAACCTCGAGGACCGTCAACCAAACGCGCGACGCGAGCGTGATCCACGTCGCTTCGGCGCTGCCGGCCAATCCGAGCGCAACGAGTCCACCAGTCAATGCCACATCGCGGACGCCGATGCCGGCGGGCGCGAACAGCGCAAGATAACCGCCAAGATAGGATGCCGTCCAAATCACGATAAAAAGCGACGGAATAACGATGACCTGCGGCGCGACCCCACGGGTAAACGCGGCGAATGCCAAACCGTAGCCGAGCCAGGACACGGCATTGATTCCCGTGGCAGCCCACAAGGTTCCCGCCGGCAACGCGGCGTCGGGCGGCGACACTCCGCGCCAGCGGGCGACAGCGCCCAAGACTGGTGGCAGCAGTCGTGGCAGGAGCAGCGTTCCAAGCACAAAGCCCGCGCTGACGATGATCGCCACCACTTGCATCCACGGTTGGAACACCGCAAGCACGCGGGACCCACTGAGCGCGAGGATGCCGATACCTGCTCCCACATTGAGGAGTGTTCCCAGAATGGCGGCGCCCGCCGCAGTCACCCCGGATACGCCCTCCTTCCTTGCCAGCAGTCCCAGGGCGCCCACAGACCAGAGCTTTCCGGGAACGTATCGCCCGAGGTTGGCAATGGTCCAGATTCGGACGGCGGCACCGTAGCGCAATTGACCGCCCCAACCGGCGATCAGCAGGCGCCAGCTCGCAATGAGCATGGCGTAGGTGGCCAGGACGATCGCGCTGGCGAGCACTATCCACCCCCATCGCAACTGGCTCGCCGCCGCGACGGCGCGAACGTCGTCCCATTGCCGAAAAAGCGCTCGCGCAACCCACGTCAACGTGGCCACCAGCAACAGCGCCTGGACCGCCGACCAAAGTCGGCGCTTTGTGGCGCTCATAAAGGGCGTCCCATCGGACTGTTGGTAGAGGCCCGGATCGCGATTTCATAGAGCGCGAGGTACTCTCGCGCGACGGACTCGGGGCTGAAGCGCGCGAGAATCATCGCGTGTGCGAGACGACTGCGGCGCGCAGCTTCTTCGGGATCGTGCAGCACGTCCGCGATAGCGTTCGCCATGGCGTTGACGTTGCCGACGGGCACCAGCGTTCCGCCGGCATCCGGTTGTACGACATCCGTGAGGCCGCCCGATGCGTAGGCAACGACTGGCGCGCCACAGAGTTGTGCTTCCACGGCGACAAGTCCGAGACCCTCCTCCCGCGACGGCATCGCCACGACCGCTGCGCGTTGATAGAGCGGTCCCAGCGCCGACGGTGACAGCGTGCCATGAAAGCGAACGCGTGTCGCGATGCCTGCCGTTGCTATCTGCGCCTCGAGTGCTTCACGGAGGGGGCCATCACCCACAACATCAAGCGTCGCTGAAGCCAGCACGGGGTGCGTGAGCGCGCGCAGCAGATCGGCAATGCCCTTCTGCGCATTGAGCCGACCGACAAACAGGATGCCCGCTCGCGCCGGCGCCACGGGCAGAGCAAAGTGACGGGTATCGACGGGCATTGGTGCGACGCGCACTGGGGCGGCGGTATACATGGTGCGGACGGTGTCCGCGAGCCATGTTGACACGACGGTGCAAACGCGGTATTCGCCGAGCACAACGCGCAGGAGCGCCCGAGCCGGAGCGAGCAGGCGCGCCAAACGAACGTCCGATCCGTGCATGGTGAGCAGGCGCGCCGGTGCACGGCTCGTCGCGGTTGCGCGGGGCACGCTGCGCCACAGCGCGAGCCCGGCGGGAAACCACCAATGTGTGTGCACCACATCGAAGGGGTCGTGGTGTCGCGTCGCATCGGCGATCGCGGCGACAACGGAACGCCGCAACGCGCGCAACAATCCCAGGAGGGCAAATCGAGCCGACCATGAATGTCGCACCTGCTCCACCATGGTTCCCGTGTAGGCGAGCGTCATGCGGGCATCGGCGGCATACCGGACCCGATGCACCATCACCCCCTCCAGGACGTCGCGCTCCGGAAGCCCCACCGCGCCCGGCGCGATGATTTCGACGCGCGCTCCCGCTGCCTGCAAGGCGACGGCGAGCCGCAGCACGAACGAGCCGGCGGCATCACCGTCAAATCGCGGCACGTTGTGGGTAACGAACAGAACGCGCACGCGTGTTGCGCGGCGTCAGGGAGCGTCGTGCGCGGCCCGCTCACGCCGCCGCGCCGCCTCATCCAACTCGCGCCGCAACTCCCGCACCTCGGCGCGCTGCTGCGCGATCTGTTCGCCGAGCAAGCCGGTGGCGAAGAACACCGATCCCAGTACGAGACAGGTCTGAATCACCGTCCACGCCCATCGCTGCCCTTGCCCCGTCACCAGGAGCCACCCGAATGCCGAGAGGCCGGCCAGCACACCGATGGCAAACAGCGCCGCACCGAGCATGCCGAACGCCAGCAGTGGTTTCTGTCCGAAACGGAGTTCGAACCATACCGCCAGCATGTCGAGCACGCCCACCGGAATGCGCGACAAGCCGAACTTCGATCGGCCCGCATGACGCGGATACAGCGGTACCGGCACTTCCGTGACGGTGTAGCCCTGTGCGGCCGCGAGAACGATCATGTAGCGATGAAAGTCGGGGCGCATCGGCAACGCCGCCATGATTTCGCGACGATAGGCTTTGACGTTGTTGAGATCGCGCACGGGGATGTCGAACAGGGCTCGGCTCAGCCGGTTGTAGACCTGCGACACAAAGGCTTTGTCGTACTTTCCCTGCTTGTAGCCCGTGACCATATCGGACTCATCGGCGAGAATGGGTGCGACCAGTCGTGGAATGTCTTCGGGCTTGAACTGCAAATCTGCCGGATAGAATACGAGAATATCGCCGCGCGCATGCAGGTATCCGGTGCGAAGCGCCTCTGCGATGCCCCGTTGCGCACGATGTCGCACGGCCCGCAGAAATGGAAAGCGGTCTGCCAGGTCCTGCAGCAGGGCCCACGTGCCGTCGCGTGAACCGTCGTCGATAACAATGACTTCGTAGCGCGCGGATTGCGTGCTGATGATCGCGTCGCATAATGCGAGAAACAGCGCGAGATTGCCTTCCTCGTCCTTGGCGGGCACGAGCACGCTCACGTCCACCGACGGCGCGGCCACGCGCCCGTCGTACGGGCCAAGCGTGAGTGCAGTCACGGCGGCGTGCGGAGTCAGACGCGCTTGCGCATGCGCGCCGGCAGCACGCCCAGTTGGTCGCGATATTTGGCGACGGTGCGACGCGCGATCTGCACGCCCGTTTGCTGCAGAATCTCGACGATCGCCTGATCGGTGAGCGGACTCTTCGTGTTTTCACTTTCGACGAGTTTCTCGATCTGGTCCTTGATGCCACGGGCCGAGACGTCATCGCCGTCAGACGTGGAGAGACCGGACGAAAAGAAAAATTTGAGCGGCAGGACGCCACGCGGAGTCTGCACGAACTTCTCATTCGTCACGCGACTGACGGTGGATTCATGCATGCCCACCGCATCGGCCACCTCACGCAGCGTGAGTGGTCGCAGGCCCTGAACGCCGCGTTCGAAATAATCATGCTGACGATCGACAATGTAGTGCATGACCTTGAGCATGGTCTGACGACGCTGTTCGATGGCTTGAATCATCCAGTTGGCGGAGTTGAGCTTGGTGGCAATGAAATCCTTGCTCTCCGCGTCAAACTGCTTCTTGTCGCGCGCGATGTCCTGATACGCCCGTGAGAGCTTCAGGCGCGGCATGTTGCCGTCGTTCAGGCAGATATGGTAGTGTCCGTCGATGCGATCGACGACCAGATCGGGAATGATGTAGTTGTCGCTGCCTGCGCTGAAGCGCAGCCCCGGTTTTGGATCCAGTTTGGCGATGACGTCGGCGGCGGTCTGGACGTCGTGCGCGCTGATGCCGAATCGCTTGGAGAGCTCGCTCCACCGGTGAACAATCAGCTCATCGAACGCCTCGTCGACGAGACGATACGCCATGGCGTCGCGCTGACCTGCCGCCCGCAACTGCAGCAGCAGGCATTCGCGCAGATCGCGCGCGCCGACCCCCGGCGGGTCGAGATCCTGAATGATTTGCAGCATCGCGAGCAGTTCCACATCGGTGAACGGATCGACATGGACGTCGTCCTCGCGTTCCTTTTCCTCGTGGAGGAGCACCTCGTTGACGCCATCACGAATCTCGGTGAGCGAACACGCGAGGTAGCCGTCGTCCGAGATGTTGCCAACGAATTCCCTGGCGAGGAACGCCTGGCGGGGCGACAACTCCAGCAACGACAACTGCTCCTCGAGGTGATCGGACAAGTGGCGGGTGTCGACCGTAACCGGCTCGTACCACTCCCGTTGCTCGTGTTCCTCGCGTTGTCCGCCTGTCTCGAATCCGTCCAACAGCACGGCCTCCCAGTCGACGTCGTCGTCGCCGGTCTTTTCGGGCTCAGCCTCCGCCGTGATTTCCGGCTCGCTCAGGTCGGCGGCCTCGGAAGTCGCATCTGCGTCCGATGCGTCCTCGTCCTCGTCCTCCGGCTCGACAAGTTCCAGGAACGGATTAGTGAGCAACTCCTGCTTGAGATGTTGCTGCAGGTCGAGGAGGGGCATGTAGAGCAGATCCATCGCCTGATACAGACGAGGATTGATCTTGAGCTCCTGTCGCAGCCCTGTGCTCTGCTGCAATCCCTGTCTCATCGGCTCAGCACTCCCTCATCAGCGTCAGCGAATCGCGCGCGCAAACGCGTCGTAAGCGTTGGCCCGAGATAGATCTCCGCCACGGTATCGTCAAATACCAGTTCGCGGACGGTACCCGACACCTTGACCTGCCCCTCGAACATGATGTACGCGCGATCCACGATGTCCAAGGTCTGCTCGACATTGTGGTCGCTGATCAGCACACCGATACCGCGATAACGCAGATTTGCCACGATGGTTTGAATGTCGTGAACGGCAATAGGATCGACCCCGGCGAACGGTTCGTCGAGCATCATGAACTTCGGCTGCGTAACCAGGGCTCGCGTGATCTCCAGACGCCGACGCTCGCCGCCCGAAAGTTGATAGGCCCGACTCTGTCGCAGATGCTTGATATCCAGTTCGTCGAGCAGCGATTCAAGTCGCGCGCGTCGCTCGGCGGCTGACAACGGCAGTGTTTCCAGAATCGCCAGGATGTTCTGTTCGACGGTGAGTTTACGGAAAATCGAAGGTTCCTGCGAGAGGTAGCCGATGCCTTGGCGCGCCCGCTGATACATTGGCATGGTGGTGATGTCCTGCCCCTCAAGGCGGATCTCTCCGGCCTGAGGAGAAATCAGACCGACCAACATGTAAAACGTGGTCGTCTTCCCTGCCCCGTTGGGACCCAGCAAACCGACGATCTCCCCTTGGGCAACGCGCAGCGCGACGTCATTGACGACGCGCCGACCACGGTAAACCTTGATCAGCCCCTCGGCAGACAGCACGGACGGACTATCCGGAATCACGGTCTCGGCGAGTGGCGTAACCGTGCGGGCGTGCAGTGGATGCTCCCCCGTGTCTCGAACGAGCTGAGACACCTCCGACCGATGATGCGCCATACGCCTCCAATGCTCCGGTGCAATGGTTACGATCGCCTCGGGGTCGGCCGTTCCGGCGGAGGGCAGGAGCACGGCCTGCTCGTCGGCCAGTCGAGGGAGCAGTGACCCGCTGAGGTGGCCGCGAACGGCATCTATGGATAGTCGGGCCGCCTCGGTCTCACGGTCGCGCCCCTCCTGCACGAGCACGTCGAGCAGGGCTTCGCGAAAACGTGAGGCAAGCGCGTGGAGCGGTGCCGCACCGCGGCTGTTGGCGACGTCAATGAGTGAGCCAAGTGCGAGTGTCAGATTGCGATCGCCCACCGACAGCCGCTCGAGGAGCGCGGTCGTGGGGTCGAGATCTGGCGATTCGTGAGGCAGCTGATCAGTCATGAACGACGGCGGAGAGATGAGACAGAATTCTGTGCGGCGAACTCATTCCCCGTTGGCTGGCGTGGGGCATGAGGTGCTGGTGGTGGTACCTTTGGTGGCGTCGGACTGGCCGGTCGACGTTTCGTACTGTCCGATAGACTATCAGGGGCCGGTTCTTGATACAGTCCCGATGCTGAGGAATCTACCGTGACGAAGCGCACCTGCCCGCTGTCGAAAACCACCACGATGGTGACCCCCCGAACGTAGTTCAGCGAGGCTGGGGCGCGCGGCCCGTCTTTCGACGCGATCTGGAAGAGCGAACTGGCATGTCCGAGCGCGTGAATCTCGCTGATCTTGGTTCGCTGGCTGGTGTCCCCCGGGGTTGCGGTTGAATCGAACCACGCCTTGACGGTGTCACCGCGCAACACGTCCCGATCGTCGGATTTGATTTTAAGCGTGTCGGGTGTGCCCGTCGCCACCGCTCGACCGACCGCGACGACGTGCCGCACCCGCTGGTCGGGCATGCGGACGGCAATTGAGTCGGCCTCCAGCAGCTGCGCCGAGGTGGTGGCCTTGGCGCGCCCTTTTCCGAACGCGAACGCGCGATCGAGTTTCTGAGCCGTGAATCGGAGATCGATTTCTTCGGACTGCATCACCACGTCGTTGCTTGACGAATTGGCGTTGTGCCGCGCGACCACCCGCTCGACTTTTTGTTCCTTGCTGTAGATGTCGATGGTATCGCCGAACAGGCGAAATGGTTCGTCCTTGTCGCGATTGATGATGCGGGCCGTTCGAATGAGTCGCGCGCGCTCCGTATGTTTGTCAAAGCTCGCCGAATCCGACTCACCAAGGAGTGTGGTCCGATTGATCTGGACCTCGCCCCAGGCGAGGAGCAGACTGTCGCCTTCATCAACCATCGTATTGGCCGAGACGGTGACCGGGGGGCCGGGCTTTCCGGTGCTGTCCCGTTCGAGCAGTTGCACGGTAGGACGGTTTGGCGCGATGAGTCGCGATGACGGCCTGCTGCCCGGAAGCGGCCGCAGGTACTCGATACTTGATCCACGAAACGTGCTGCCGGAGGCCACCTGTGTCGCAACGACGTTGCCATCCGCGAACAAGCGTTCCTCTTTGGTGAAATACACGGCGCGCTGTGCCTCGACGCGGATGCGACCGGGTTCTTCATACAACACGTTGCCGAACAGGTTGGTGATGCCCGACGATTCGTACAGCTCCGCGCTGTCGGCGCGAATCCGATTCTTCTCACCCTGACAATGGGCGGCGAATCCGCCGCCAATGAACGTCAGTTGGGTACTGTCTGGCAAACGTTGGCCGCGCAGCCGGTTGGTGTCCGGTGACTCGTTGAAGTCGAGGACGCACTGTCGCCTGGCGGGTGGTTCCGCTTTGCGAGGAACCTTTTTGGCGGCGCTGTCGCTGCGACTCGCCGGGTCGGTGGCTCGAGCGGCCATTGTATCGGCAGCAACCGCGCGGGCCACGGAATCGGCAGCGGCGCGCTCGGCGACAGACGCGGTATCACGCGCCACACCTTTTGTAGGTGCGATCACGGCGGAATCGCTGCGCGATGCGATGACAGGTGGCGCGGCAGGACGTCGGGCACGGATGCAGCCAACGGCGATGGACGGGAGTACCACCAGCAGCAGCGACCGCAGACGTCGTGTCCGAGAGGGTGTCATACGCGTGCCTATTTCACCGGAATCTGGACCGGCGCGACGCCTTTGCAGGCGCGCAAGCACCGAAAGTTTGTCATGCTCGGATCGGATTCGAACCCGATACCGGTGAACACACGCGTTGGCTCGGTCAGCACGAAGGCACTGTCGGTGAAGATCTGGTTGCGCTGCTGATCATACACGAGCTGCGCAGACGCCAGGCGTTTGCCATCATCGCGGTTCACAACGACGTCACCACGCGCCTCGAGTCGCGACAACCGCGCATTGTACACGCCGGACCGAGAAGTCATCACGCCATCTTTCAGGCCCTGTGATGAGTAGAACGTCACATGGATGCGCCGCAATTCGAGTCGCGAACCGTCGTCGTAGGTGAACGCGGTGTCGCTCAGCAGCAAACCCTTCGCGACACTCTGATCCGTGAGTATCATGCGCAGACCGTAGGCCACCGAATTCGCCGAATCAGGAATGGCCGACGCGGCGGCCGCCACGGGTTTCACCACCGCACGCGTTTTCGGGCAGCGCGCCGCGCCAAGCAACCACGGAGCCATTGCGGCGGAGGCCAGCAGTGGCCATCGCACGCGCGTTGTTCCCGCCGCCGTTGTCACGCGGCGCCTGCCCGTAACAGGTCGTGCAGATGGACGACGCCAACCAGGTGACCCAACGTGTCAACCACTGGCATGGCCATGATGCCCCGCGTTTCCATTCGATGCACGACGGCACTCCCCAGTTCATGATCCAGCGCCACCTGCGGCGCGGCGGACATCACCTGCGCGACTGGCACGGCCAGCACATCCTGTTCCCTGTGCAGCAGTCGCGTCAAATCGCCTGCGGTGACGACCCCAAGAACGCTCGACTGTTCCACGATGATGGCGATGCCGCGCCGCGCCGCAAGCAACACCACGGCCTCGCGCATGGTCGCCGCATGCGGCAACGTCGGCAGGCGATCGGTCTCCATGACATCGGCCACGCGGGTCAGCAGCCGACGTCCGAGCGCACCGCCGGGGTGCAGTCTCGCAAAATCGTCCTTGTTAAATCCTTTCTCCAGCAAGAGGGCAACGGCCAGCGCGTCGCCGAGTGCAAGGGTCACGGTGGTACTGGTTGTCGGAGCGAGGTCGTGCGGACACGCTTCCTCGCGGACGCCGAGTTCGAGCGTGACCTCGGCCGCGCGCGCCAGACGTGACGCGGGTTCGGCCGTCATCGCAATCATGTGCACGCCCATGCGCGCCAGCGCGTCGATGAGACCGAGCAGTTCCTCACTTTCGCCACTCTTCGAAATCAGGATCGCGACGTCGTCCGTTCCCACGATACCAAGATCCCCATGGACGCTTTCCACGGGATGCAGAAACGTCGCCGGCGTCCCGGTGGAGGTGAACGTCGCCGCCATCTTGCGGCCGACCAGTCCCGACTTGCCTACGCCGGCAACGATGATCCGCCCGCGGCAGTCGGCCAGCAAACGCACCGCTCGGGCGAAGGCGGAATTCAGTGCAGCGCGTGCCGCCGAGAGCCCAAGTGCTTCGAGTTCGAGGACGCGTCGCCCGCGCGCGATAATCTCTTCATCGAGGCTCATGATGGCGGTCCGTCTGCACGCTTCGCGACGTACGCTTCCACCAGATCAATCCACTCACCGCGCGCGTGCAACAATGCTTCAGAGAATTCCCGCACCGCGCCGAACCCTCCGCGCGCCGTCAATTGCAACGTGGCCGTGCGGCGTACTTCCGTCACGGCGTTGCCCACGGCAACTGGCAGTCCCACAACGCGCAATACGGCGAGATCGGGCAAATCGTCGCCAATGAAGGCGCATTCTTCCAGCGAACACTCGAGTTCCTCCAGCATCCGCCGCAGCGCGGGGAGTTTGCGAGCGAGTGGATCCTGTACCACGGCGACCACACCCAATTCGCGCGCCCGCATCGCCACACTTTCGGACACGCGACCGGTGACAATGATCACCTGCACTCCGGCTTCCTGCAACAGGTGCACACCCAGTCCATCCTGAATGTCGTAGCGTTTGACTTCGAACGGCATCGCGTCGTGCGTGGAGGTCGCGCGCGTGGCGCCAAGGTACACGCCACCGTCGGTGAGCACACCGTCAACGTCGAGACCCACCACGCGAATGCGGCGAGCCAGTTCGGGAGCGATACGCGGCGGGTGAATCGTGAGCGTGGGCAGCACGTCGTCGTTCACGCCTGGACCCGATGCCAGATATCCACTGCGCGCAGAACGAGGTCACGCAGCACATCGAGTGGCAGCATGTTGGGACCGTCGCTTGGCGCCCGATCGGGATCGGGGTGGGTTTCGAGAAACAACCCCTGCGCGCCGGCAGCGACTGCCGCGAGCACGAGTGCCGGAATGTGCTCGCGAGCCCCACCACTGGTTCCGCCCTCCCCCATACCGGGACGCTGCACACTGTGCGTCCCGTCAAACACTGCCGGGACCTCACAACTCGCGCGCAGGCGCGCGAACGCGCGCATGTCCACGACCAGATCGCCGTAGCCGAAAAAGGTGCCACGCTCTGTGACCGCGAGCGCGCCGCACGCGCGGCCCGCGCGACGGGCGCCCGCCTCAATCTTGCGGATGGCGCCGCGCATGCCCTCCGGGTGCATCCATTGCCCCTTCTTCACGTTCACGGGCCTGCCGGTGGCACCAGCCGCCAGGAGCAGGTCGGTTTGTCGGCAGAGAAACGCCGGAATCTGCAACACATCCACTACCTCGGCGGCGGGCGCACACTGTCCCGCGTCGTGCACGTCGGTGAGAATTGGCAGCCCCGTCGCTGCGCGAACACGTTCCAGGGACCGCAGCCCTTCGTCGAGTCCGGGGCCGCGCACGCCATCGACATTCGACCGGTTGGCTTTGTCAAAGCTGGCCTTGTAGATGATGCCGCCGGGTACCAGTTCGGCAAGACGGGCGAGCGCGTCGCCAACGCGCAAATTGAGCGCGTTGTCTTCCAGTTGGCACGGGCCGGCAATCAGAAACAGTTGATCGCCGGGCAGGTGCGCGGTCGAACGCGCGTCGGGCACGTCAGCGCGCGACGTCAGCGTGCGACCCGTCGCGCAGGTCCGCGGGCGCTGTCACCTGCGTTGTTGGCGATTCGGAGCGCCGATATCGATCGGCAGCGGCAACGAATCCGGCGAATAGGGGATGGGGGCGCAGCGGACGCGACTGCAACTCGGGATGGAACTGGCAACCGATGAACCATGGGTGCGATGGCAGTTCCATCATTTCCACAAGCGAGTTGTCGGGGGACAGTCCGCTCAGTCGGAGTCCATGCTCGACAAACGTTTCGCGATAACGATTGGAGACCTCGTATCGATGGCGATGGCGCTCGCTGACTTCCGGCTGACCGTAGATCTCTGCGGCCTTGGATCCCGGACGGAGTCGGCAGGGATAGGCGCCCAGTCGCATCGTGCCGCCCTTGTCCGTGACCTCCCGCTGCGAATCGAGCAGTGAAATGACTGGATCGGCGCACTCGGGGGCGAACTCACTGGAGTGGCTCTCGCTCAAGCCCAGTACGTGGCGGGCGAATTCGATGATGGCCACTTGCATGCCGAGGCAGATCCCGAAGAACGGCAACTGCATCTCGCGGGCGGCGCGAATGGCCTCAACCATGCCCTCGACGCCACGGACGCCGAAGCCTCCGGGCACGAGCAACCCGTCGAAAGACGACAGAATTTCGCGGGCGCGTTCGGCGGACGTGAACGTATCGCTCGACGTCCAGGCGAGATCCACGCCCACGTCATTGGCGATGCCGCCGTGGATCAGCGCCTCGTGCACGCTCTTGTAGCTGTCGATGTAGTCGGTGTATTTGCCCACGACGCAGATTTTTACACGCGCGCGCGGATTGGTGATGCGCTGCACCATGCTGCGCCAGGCGGAAAGGTCGGGTGCCGGAGCCGAAAGGCGCAGGCGCTCCATCACCCGTTCCGCAAAGCCCTGCGCTTCGAACGACAGGGGGATCTCGTAAATCGTGGGCACGTCGGCGCTTTCGATAACCGCACCAAAATCCACGTTGCAGAACAACGCGATCTTACGCTTCACATCATCGCCCAATGGACGCTCGGTGCGGCAGATCAGAAAATCGGGTTGGATGCCGATTTCCATGAGTTCGCGAACCGAGTGCTGTGTGGGTTTTGTTTTCACCTCGCCCGCTGCCGCGATGTACGGCACCAACGTCAGGTGCACGAACATGGCGTTCTCTTTCCCGACTTCGCGTCGGAACTGGCGGATGGCCTCGAGAAACGGCAAGGACTCGATATCGCCGACGGTCCCGCCGATCTCGACGAGCACCACATCGTTGCCGGGCGCGATGCGTTTGATCGCGAGCTTGATTTCATCGGTGATGTGCGGGATCACCTGCACCGTCGAGCCGAGATACTCCCCACGCCGTTCCTTGGTGATCACATTGGAGTAGATGCGCCCCGTCGTGATGTTGTTCGCCTGCGACAGGGGCCGATCGAGGAACCGCTCGTAGTGACCGAGATCCAGGTCGGTCTCGGCGCCATCGTCCGTGACAAAGACCTCGCCGTGCTGGAACGGCGACATGGTGCCCGGATCCACAGTGAGATAGGGATCGAGCTTCATCATCGTGACGCGAAACCCGCGTTCCACCATCAGGCGGCCGAGGGAAGCCGCTGCGATGCCTTTGCCGAGCGAGGACACCACGCCCCCGGTGACGAAGATGTACTTCGGCGCGCTGAGTTGATTGACGGACATCAGGTGATTTCCCGGCCCAGGGTCAGAGGGGTGGTCGGCGGTGTCGCTGCAGGGTAATACGTCGCCCAATGGGCATTTGCGCGCGCGAGATCTGCTTCGGTATCGATGCCACCTTCGACCGCCGTCACATCGGCGACACCGATGGACAGCCCGTGCGCGAGCGGCCGAAGCTGTTCGAGGCGTTCGATCAATTCGAGCGGATGCGGTAGCCAGGTGACCCACTGCTGCAACGCCTCGCGGGTGTACGCGTAGATGCCGACGTGCTGTCGAATCAGCGGCCTCTGAAGGTTCACATCGCAGGACTCGCGCAGGAATGGAATTGGCGCGCGGGAAAAGTAGAGCGCGCGCCCATGCTCGTCGCACACTAGTTTGACCACATCCGGGTGATCGAGGATGGCGGTGTCGGCACCGATCACCGCGGCGGTGCCGATTGGCGCACGGCCTTCGGCGACCACGGCCACCGCACCAGAGAGCGCTGCTTGAGACACGAAAGGCTCGTCGCCCTGTACGTTCACGATGACGTCGAACCCGACGTACGCCTGTCGCGAAGCGACTTCGGCCACGCGATCGGTGCCAGACGGGTGTTCAGACGACGTCAATTCCACCGGGATCCCGTGGCTCGAACACACCGCGACCACCTCGACGGAATCGGTGGCCACCACCACGTGGTCGGCAACGCCGAGCGACACGACCCGCTGAAAGACCCGGACGACCAAGGGAAGCCCGGCCAAAAGGCGGAGCGGCTTGCGCACCAAACGGGTGGCACCGAGACGCGCCGGGATCACGGCCAGAACGGGCATCGATGAGTCGGGTAGAACGCTGTTGCAGCAAAATTCACGCCATGAAAGATACGAAGACGCTCGCGCGATGGCAAACGCCTGTCTGGGCGTTTCGGTCCACGAACTCCCTTAGACTACAGTCATGCCGAACGTCTGGTGGTGGATTGGCTTCAACGTCGTCATTCTGGCCCTGTTGGCGCTGGATCTTGGGGTGTTCAATCGGAAGGCGCATGCAGTCAGCGTGCGTGAGGCATTCGGCTGGAGTGCCCTGTGGGTGACGCTCGCCGTGCTGTTCGGATTATGGATTGGCCGCTCCATGGGACGCCAGTCGATGCTGGAGTTCTACGCCGGATATCTGGTCGAACAGGCGTTGTCGGTGGACAACCTGTTCGTGTTTATCCTGATTTTCGGCTACTTCAAGATTGCGCCGACGTTGCAGCACCGCGTGCTGTTCTGGGGCATCCTGGGGGCGCTGGTGTTGCGCGGCGTGATGATCGGCGTGGGTGCCGTCCTGATTGCGAGTTTCCATTGGATCATTTACGTGTTCGGTGCGTTTCTCGTGTTTACCGGAGTCCGCATGGCCTTCGGCGGCGAGGTCGACATCGAACCCGAGGCGAATCCCGTTATCCGGTTTGTGCGGCGCTTCGTGCCGATCACGGCGCGATTCCACGGCGAGCGGTTTTTTGTCCGCGAGCCGCTCACCGCCGGTGGACCCGTTCGCCTGGTCGCAACACCATTATTTCTGGTCTTGGTGCTGGTTGAGACGACCGATGTGGTGTTTGCGGTTGATTCTATTCCCGCGATCTTCGGCATTACCGAGAGGCCGTTTCTGGTTTACACCTCGAACGTATTCGCCATACTCGGTTTACGATCGATGTACTTTGTCCTTGCCGGCGTGATCTCGACGTTTCATCTGCTCAAGTACGGCCTGGCAGTTGTCCTGGCGTTCGTTGGCGTCAAGATGTTGCTGTCCGAGGTGTATCCGTTGGACATCGGCCTGTCGTTGGCTGTCGTCGCCGGTGTTCTGCTGGCGAGTGTCGTGCTGTCGCTGTGGATTCCGCCTCGGACTCCGGCGCTACCGACTGCACCAATCGCCGTCGACGCACCGAATGACGAGACCCCGCGCGAACGTTGATTGTCAGATGGTGGCTGCGGCGCGCGCGCGCGCGGCCATGGCGAGGAAGTTCACCAGCACGGTGTTCCCGTGTTCCGTAAGGATCGACTCGGGATGGAACTGCACGCCCCAGACCGGATGCCGCCGGTGCTGGACGGCGTGAATCTCGTGGCGGTCATCCTCAGCGACTGCCGTGACCTCCAATTCGTCGGGCAGCGACTCCCGCTCGACGATGAGTGAGTGATACCGCATGACCGAGACCGGCGACGGCACGTCGGCGAACAGCCGACTGCCGTCGTGCACGATGCGCGACTGTTTGCCGTGCATCACGCGCGAAGCCCGAACGACTCGGCCACCGTACGGACTTCATTGCTGTCCGCGGATTGAGCGCGGTAGCGGTCAGC
>JANOKE010000889.1:0-1420 GCA_031419135.1 Gemmatimonadaceae bacterium | reverse complement strand
TCGCTCGCCATGGGCGTCGTGGCCGGCATGCCGTTCGTCGCGGCGGTGAAAGCATTCCAGGACGGTGTTGGTGGTGTGCTCGGTTTCATCGCCATCGTCGTTGGACTCGGCACCATGCTTGGCAAGATGATGGCCGAGTCTGGTGGCGCGACGCGTATCGCCACCACACTGATCGCGATGCTCGGTGAACGACGACTCCATTGGGCCATGATGTTCGTGGCCTTCATCGTTGGCCTTCCAGTTTTTTTCCAGGTCGGATTTGTCCTGCTGATTCCGCTCGTGTTTACGCTCGCGCGGCGCACAGGCATGTCGCTCATCAAGATCGGGATTCCTCTGGTCGCCGGACTCTCGGTGGTGCACGGCATGGTCCCGCCGCACCCGGCCGCCATGCTCGCCGTCAGCGCGTACCAGGCTGATGTCGGGCTGACGATTCTGTACGCGATGCTCGTCGGACTGCCCACCGCCGCACTCGCCGGTCCGATTTTCGCGGCGTGGATTGCACCACGTATCACGCTTCCCGTGCACAATCCACTCGCTGCGCAGTTCGAGGGCGCTGCGCTCGAGACACTGCCCGGCTTCGCAATCACTGTGTTCACGATCTTGATCCCCGTCCTGTTGATGTTGCTGGCCAGTACGGCCGACATTATGCTCGACGCCACCAGCCAGTTGCGGTCAGTGCTCGACTTTGTCGGCAATCCGATCGTGGCATTGCTGGTGGCGCTGCTCTTTTCGTTCTGGTCATTGGGCCGTGGCGCGCGTTTCACCCGCGAGCAGCTTTTCAAGTTCACCAACGATTGCCTCGCCCCGACGGCCACCATCCTCCTCGTGATCGGCGCCGGCGGTGGATTCAACCGGGTCCTGATTGAAAGCGGCGTCGGACGTGCGATTGCCGACGTTGCCCTCGGGTGGCACGCGTCGCCGCTGCTTCTGGCTTGGGTGGTCGCGGCGCTCATTCGCGTCGCTACGGGTTCAGCGACGGTTGCAATGACGACCGCAGCCGGTATTGTTGCACCAATCGCGCTGGCGACCCCAGGTACCAATGCCGAGTTATTGGTGTTGGCAACGGGTGCCGGTTCGCTGGTGCTTTCGCACGTGAATGACTCCGGCTTTTGGCTGATCAAGGAGTTTTTCAATATGACGGTGACGCAGACGCTCAAGACATGGACCGTGGCCGAGACCATTATCGGCGTCGCGGGACTCGGTTTCACGTTGCTGCTCAGCCTCTTTCTCTGATACTCAACACCCGGAGTGACATGCGACGCGTGTCGATGAACACACATACGAAATGCGAGGTTCGCGGGAGCACGCTACTGCTCGTGGCGCTGATCACTGCGGTCGCGTGCGCCGCACCTGCGGCAGACACTACCACCACCGCGGCGACGACGCCTGTGGCAACCACGCCTGCGGCGAGCGTAACGGG
>JANOKE010000888.1:0-2047 GCA_031419135.1 Gemmatimonadaceae bacterium | reverse complement strand
TAGCTCTCCCACTTTCCGTTCAAGTTGGTCACAACTCTCGGTTGGAACTCGTTGACCATCTGGCGCACGCGCAGTCCGGCGATCCGGCCGCGAGGCCGTGGCAAGTAGTTGGCCTGCAGAGTAATGATCTGTGCCGAAGCGCGTGGCACGAAACCCAACGATGGGTCGAAACCATCGCCAATGCGCTTGTAGGTGGCAGCGATGTTCCATAGATCATTGGGATAGTCGATCTTGGCGCCCCACGCCGTTTTCTCGCCGGCAAGGCCTGCACGATTGGTTTGCAGCCCCCACACGCCCATCAACAGGTTCTTGTTTCCGCGAAAGCGCGACGTCTGATACGTCGCATCCACGCCAGCCATCCAGCTGTCGCTCCGTCCGATCGGATCACCAACCGTGCCGATCATGCCAATGGTTGACTCGCGCCCAAGATTCTGCTTGTAGCGCACCACGCCAAGCGAATTCGCCGTGCCAGGCAGCGGATTGCTCCCAGTAGTACTGGTTACGCCATCCTGATCGCCCGTGCGCAATGCGATGCCACCAACGTTCGCACCATTTCGCCGGCCAGTGACTTTCGCGCCAACGCGAATGGGAACCTCGCTTCCGCCGAGCAGTCCAATGCGCCGACTGAAGAATGGCCGAATATCGTCGCCGAGGCTGAGGCCAAAGTCGAAAATATCCGAACCCTGAAGAAAGAATGTGCGCTTCTCCGGAAACACGATGGGAAAGCGGGTGAGATTGGTGCGCCGGGTATCCACCTCAGTCTCGGCGAAATCGGTGTTGACGGTGAGTGCGGCCAGCGTGCTCGCCCCGAGGGTCTGCGTGAGGTCGAGACTCACGTCACGCACATCGCTTCGGTCGGCGCCTGGCGTCGGCACGCCGGATGCACCGGTGAACGAGGGTCGCACGCTGAGACCGACACCAAGCGAAAACGGTGGCAGTTCCGTCAGTTGGCCGGCACGGAAGGTTTGCGTGATTTTGAAGTCACGACTTGGACTTGCCCAGCGGTCGTTCTCCAGCAGCCGCTGCACGCGTCGCTGCACGTTAAACCCCCACGTAATAAGGCCGCTGGCGAACTGCAGACTGCGAATCGGAATGACAATTTCGGCCGACCATCCCGTGGCGGTTCGTGCAGTGGCGGCATCCCACACGGCGTCCCAGTTCGCGTTTTCCGCATCACCCTGCCCGGCAATCAGCGCATCGTATCGCGCGCCGTTCGGGTTCACCGCAAACACGTACCCCGATCGACCATCCAGATAGGTGTCCAACACGATCTTGATGTGATCCTCGTTTGTCAGCGTCGCGTCGCGTTCACGGGCAAAGCTTACGATGCCCTCGGCGTGCGGATCGTCGGCGCGTACACCAATCACGATTTCGTTCTCGCTGGCGAGCACACGTACGACGGTCCGGCCGAGCGGCGTGTTTCCGGCTTTCGGTTCGATTTCCGTAAGCTCACCGATTGAGTCTGCCGCCGACCACATGGATTCGTCCATGCGGCCATCCAGTCGAAGACCACGCTCCAACCGCGCCGCCCGAAGCGTCGCCACTGTTGCCGGCGGCTGCGGGCGAGAAGCGGCAACGACCGATCTGGTTGGCGAGACTGCTGGCTGTGCTTCCACTGGTTTCCCGAGCACGAAGGCAGCAGCCAGCCCCGCGAATATGAGAGGGTGCCGAAGGCGAGGGCGAACGGGCACACACGGAGGGTGGCAGGCTGACGAATGCACAAATTGGCCAAGGGTGAGGAGTAAGCCCGCGTCTGGGCTGTACTTTACCAACCACGATGCATTCGTGCACTACGTGGACGGCCCAGTGCCCGTTGAGCACCCTGAACTCTCTCTCTCATGCGCATCCGGCGTTCTCTTCTTCTGCTGCTGCTTGCCCTGCCGCTTGCACTCGGTGCACAGACGCTGCCAACCCCGTCGCCCACTCGCCAGACTGTGTTTGCGCAGGGGGCCGAAGCCGACACGCCGCTCCTGGGGCGCTTCGACCGCAACGGCAACCAGCGACTTGAGCGCGTCGAACGCGATTCGGCGCGGGCGTATCTCGGTGT
>JANOKE010000887.1:0-6328 GCA_031419135.1 Gemmatimonadaceae bacterium | reverse complement strand
CAGCGAAGACGCGAGGGACCGCGAGTGGAGCGCATCATCCTCCTGGTGAAGCCGGGTGGAGTGGCGCAGCAAACCGCAGAAAACCGGGCAACGTATCCTCGCCACGTCCATCTGTGTGGTTGAAGGTCGATGTCGATCAGCTGTTGCCCGGTTTTCTGCGGTTTGCTGCGCCACTCCACCCGGCTTCACCAGGAGGATGATGCGCTCCACTCGCGGTCCCTCGCGTCTTCGCTGCGTGCCTCCCACGCCAGCACATTTCCGGCGACTCGTTCGCCGGTGCCACCCCACTCCCTCGGCGCGTGCCCAGGGCATTCAATCGCCGGCGCATCGCGCCGACCCCTTCGACATCGCGCTCCGCCCCGACGTGAGGATTCTCTCCTCCGTCGGGGCGTTGACATTTCGTCCTCCGCGTCAGCGGGGAACAGGCTGATGGCCCGCCGAAATGTGCGGCTGACGAAGGGTGGCGCTTCGCACGGTGCACGCCCGTCAAAACGAATGGCCGTCCGCGCACGCGGGTCGCGCGCGGCAAAGCCAGGCCAACGGTCGGTCTCGCGAGAGCGACTTGGTGGATCGGTCGCCCACGCCGCCATGAAGCGCGCCATGCGGCGGGTAGCGCTACGCGACTGTGGACACCGTTGTGTCTATTGTGCCACGCAGTTGGATCATGGCACGGCGACACTCGATCATGTCTTTCCGCTGGCTCGCGGGGGCGCGCATGATCCGGGAAACCTCGTGGTGGCCTGCGCGCCGTGCAATCGGCTGAAAGGCGACTTGCCGCCCTACGAGTTTTTCGCCCGGCACGCCTGGGCGGGCGCGAACTTCGTGCGCTATGCCCGCTCTGTGCATCGGGCACTCAAACGCGGCGCACGACGCGCGGTGAGCCTCGCGTTCGCGAGGGAGGAGGAGAGGGCGGCCTGAGCAGCGGGTAACGCTTGCCGATGGACTTTGCGCACGCGTTCCCGCACTCTTCATCATGCCCACCTCATTGCTCCGTCGGTTGTCGCGTTACTGGGTTGGTATTGGCGCGCTGGCCGTGCTCACGTCGGCGCTCCCCGCACAGCAAACGGCGACGCTCGCCAGCGCGCCGTCCGACTCCATCGTTCGTCTGGCAGTCGATCCGGCCAAGAACAGTGGGCGTCCGTATGTGCTGCTCCTTGATGAAGGCTACAATCGTATTGAACCCGACGGTCGTTCGATCAGACGTACACGTCAGGTCTATCAGATTCTCGACCAAACGGTGGTGCGCGGGTTGTCAGAGCGCGCATTCGGCTACGCCAAAACGCACCAGTCGCTGACCGTCGATTGGATCCGCGTGCTCAAAACAACCGGCGAGGTGGTGAGCGACAAGCCGGCTCAGGAGCAGGAATCGGACGTCACGGCGCAGTTGTCGAATCCGGTGTATCAGGAACAGCGAATCCGGCGCGTGTCATTGTCGGGTGTCGCGGTAGGTATGATTCTCGACATCCAGTCCACGCTCGAAGAGAAAGCCCCGTACCGCAACGGGGATTTCCTGCTGGGCTGGAACGTGAACAACCAGATCCCCATTGCCCGATCGCGATTCACGGTCGATGTGCCTGCGGGCTTCATGCCACGCCTTCTTGAGCGCAATCTGACGTTCCGTCGTACCGACGAGGTGCGGGAAGGTCGTCGCATTCTCACCTGGGCCACGAACGACGTGCAAGCGTTCACCGGCGAAGCCTTCGCCGCCGATTCCAATGGCGTCGTGATGTCCATTGCGGTCACGTCTCCGGGCACCTGGAACGATATCGCGAAGTGGTATGACGGGCTGGCACACGAACGGTACGCGCTGACACCGACGGTCACGCAGCGCGTCGATTCGCTGGTGAAGGCCAGTGGCGCCCGGTCGCGTCTCGATACCATTCGGGCGGTGCATCGCTGGGTCGCGCAGGATGTTCGGTATGTCTCCGTAGCGCTCGGCATTGGGGGGTATCAACCGCGATCACCCGCCGATGTGCTGTCGTCCGGGTTTGGCGACTGCAAGGACAAGGCGACGCTGTTCGTTGCGGCGCTGCGTCGCTATCGCATCTCGGCGAATGCCGTGTTGCTCTCGCTTGGCGGCAAGCCCGATCCGTCGTTGCCCTCGATCTATCAGTTCAATCATGCAATCGCCGCTGTCCAGGACGGCGTTGGCTGGACGTATGCCGATCTCACGGCCGAGTTCATTCCGTACGGAATGATTCCGGACAGCTACCAGGGCCAATTCGGTATCATTGTGCTGGCCGACGGGCGCGCGCAGGAAGTTCGGTTTCCGGTTGTTCCCATCGAGGCGAATGCCTCGATCATGCGCATCCGACTCGCCATCGATACGACGGGCCACGTCGAAGCACGGGTGGACGATGAAGCGCGTGGCAGTGCGTCGTTCGGAATGCGCTCGGCGTTTGGCGCGCCGCTCGACTCGACGCGACGGGCGAACGTCCAGAAGGCGCTCGCGCAGCGGCTGT
The DNA here is from genome assembly GCA_031419135.1 of Gemmatimonadaceae bacterium. GTDB lineage: Bacteria > Gemmatimonadota > Gemmatimonadetes > Gemmatimonadales > Gemmatimonadaceae > Gemmatimonas. The sequence continues at coordinate 3,866 of JANOKE010000887.1, read as the reverse complement.
TCGCATCGGACGCAACGGCAGACTCGCTGGTGGCCTTTGATGGCCGGGATTTCGCGGTGCCCACGCGACTCTCCTACGTCGTGAAGGCCGACAACGTGCTCAAGGCCGTTGGCGATTCGCGGTTGTTCTCGATGAACACCGGGTTTCGCAGCCCGGCGCGGGGCTACAAGAATCTGGCGCGGGATCTCGAGTCCAAGTCCACTCGGCTGTTCACCATCGATGCGGCGCACATTCTTGGTCAGTTGGAAACCGTGACCGATTTGCGGATTATCCTGCCGGTGGGCTGGAAAGCGGAGTTGCCGAAGAACATTTCGTCGACGAGTTTCTTTGGTCGCTACGAATCGACCTGGACGCAAGAGGGACGCGAGGTACACCTGGTGCGCCGCATCCAGGGGCAGCGCGGTGTCTTTCCGCCACAACGAATTGGCGAGATTATCGTCTGGCTCAAGACCGTCGGGGCCGACGACTACGAATTTCTTTCACTGCGCCCTGCGCCGGTACCCTGAATGCGTTGGATTCCCGGACAACGAAGCAGCAATCTCGAAGATCAGCGCGGTGCCTCAGGCGGCGGCGGTTTGGGCGGCGGCGGTGGTCGGCGAATGGGTCTGGGCGGACTCGTGGTGCTCATCGTGCTGAGTGTGATCTTCAAGAAGGATCTGGAAACCCCGTGAGGGGGGGGGGGAACGGCGGGCCATGCACCAGCCGCCGAGATGCCGCGAACCGCCGGTGAGTCGTCGCTGCAAGATTCCACTGAGGAAGGTATGGTGTTGTTCTTGTCCAATGTCCTCGACAGTGCGCAAGTCGGATGGAGCCGCAAGTTGCCAGGCTATCGCGCTGCGAAGCTGGTGCTTTTTCGCAATGCGTACAACTCGGCCTGTGGTTTTGCCGAAGCAGCGACCGGCCCGTTCTATTGCCCGGGCGATCAGAAGGTGTACCTCGATCTCGGGTTCTTTGATCAACTCGACCGGCAGTTTGGCGCGCCGGGTGATTTCGCACAGGCGTACGTACTGGCGCACGAGATTGGCCATCACGTGCAGAATCTGATGGGCACTGAGCGCGAGTTGCGCGACGCCCAACAGCGGAATCCGCGACTCAAGAATTCGCTGTCCGTGGCCATGGAGCTCCAGGCCGATTGCTACGCGGGGGTGTGGGCGTATGGAGCGGCGCGCAACGGGCAGTTGCAGGCTGGCGATCTCGAGGAAGGACTCTCGGCGGCGGCGGCGGTGGGCGATGATCGACTCCAGCGACAGGGCAGCGGACGGGTAAATCCGGAAACCTTCACGCACGGTTCATCGGCCGAACGGTCACGGTGGTTCAAGCGCGGATTTGACTCGGGCGAGCCAACGCAATGCGATACGTTTGCCGCGGCCCGGTGACAGGGTTCGTGCGTTCAACGCGCGGCCGATGACCTACGCGCCGCGACCGGGCGTGCTTGAGGAACTCGCTTGGCCAAACGTGCGCGACCGCGCATGGCCGGTGTGCATTATGCCGTGGGGGGCCACCGAACCGCACAATACGCACTTGCCCTACGGGACCGATACGATGCTGGGGCGCGAGGTGTCGGCGCGCGTCGCGACCACGTGCGCGGCGCGTGGCGTCAATGTCGCGGCCCTTCCGGCGATGCCCTTCGGCGTGAACACCACGCAGCTGGACTTGCCACTGACACTGAATGTGATGCCATCTACGCAACTGGTGGTGTTGCGGGACATCGTCCGGAGTCTCGAACCGCACGGCGTGCGCGCCCTCGTGTTGTTGAACGCGCACGGCGGCAACGAACTGCGGGCGTTGGTGCGCGAGCTGCAACCGCACACGATGCTGCTGCTCGTCATCGCGAACTGGTGGCAATCCGGTAACCACGCCAATTTTGTGGAGCCGGGCGATCATGCCGGCGCACTGGAAACGGCCGCCATGCTGCACGTCGCCCCGCATGTGGTAGCCGATCGCACCACCTGGGGTGTCGGACACGCCCGCCACAGTGTGCTGTCGGGTGTGCGCGAGGGCTGGGCATGGATGCCCCGCCGCTGGACGCAGGTAACCGATGACACGGGTGTGGGCGACCCGGGTGAAGCAACGGCGGAGCAGGGTAAAGTGTTCGTGGCCGAGGCGGTGGAGCGAATCAGCGCGCTGTGTGTGCAGTTGGCAACGCTGGATGCAGACCGGATGTACGGGGAGAGGCCTGCCAACCCAGAGAACTTCGCTGATCAGTAGTCTACTGGGCGCAAGTATGACTCCCCGATGCCGCTGTGACTCACCAGCGCCGTCGCGGCGGGCCGCCGCTTCCAGTGTGTCGAATCGAGTCGATTCGCGACCAGCGACAATTCATCCAACGAAAACCCACGCACCCGAAGCGCTTCGTGCGAAAATCCGTGCAACACGCCGTTCAGCAGTTCATCTGCTCGCGCGTAACTGATGCCCAGATCGACTTCGTCGGTCTGCCCGACGATCAGATCGGCGGTGGCCGGCTTCGTGACGATAGCATCCGGAACACCCAGGTGTCGCGCCAGCGCCCACACCTGCGTCTTGTACAAATCGCCAATCGGATTCACCGGCGGAGAGTCGTCCGCGTGCCAGGTGAAATATCCAAACAGCCGTTCAGTTTTGTTGCCGGTGCCCAGCGGCAGCGCGCGGTAACGGGCGGACAGGTCGAACAACGCAATCATGCGTGTGCGCGCCATGACATTGCCACGGCGTGCGCCGTCGGCGTCGGGCTCGCACGACAGGTACCCATCAACCGCCGCGCTGATATCAATGGTACGCGACTCGATCCCCAACGCGTCGATTACCAATTGGGCGTGATCGAGCGATTCTCCGCTTGATGTACGATACGGGAGCCGGATCCCAATGACATTGGCCGGCCCGAGCGCGCGCGCGGCCAGATACGCCGTCACTGCCGAATCAACGCCGCCCGACAATCCGATAACCGCGCGCGTGAATCCGCGACGCGTCAATTCCTCGCGCAGGAAGCCGGTTAACCACTGTTCAGTAAGCGCCGCATCGATCACCAGCGATGGTGGCCCTCCGTGATCGCTCAGGTTGTATTGCATCACCGGCAGGGCCTCACGACCAATGCGACCGACGATCTCACCCGCAACGACCGGTGAATCCTGAATCGGGAACTCACCCGTGGTGAAGCCCCGTGCGCCCCGTAACAAGTCGGCCGCTGCGGGTTCAGATCCGTCGTAGAGTACGACCACCGGTGTTCCCTCCTGGACCCGACGCACCGTGTCCAGCACGTGCGGCAGCGCCACGCGGAGGTCGCTCAGCAGCGGCGCATCAGCCCGCGCGCGCACAAGGTCATCGAGATCGAGGGTGATCGTCATCATGCTTTCCTCCCACACGGGCGCGCGCGCGCGCACATCGCCACCTGGACCAACCAGCAATGAGGTTCCGAAAAACCGCTTGCCGCCTTCGGTGCCGACCAGGTTGGCGAGGCTGGCATACACCCCGTGCTCTTCGGCGATGTCGCGCAACAACCGTTCCCAGCGCGCCGCGCTGTACGGCCCGGGAATGCCATCATCACGTGGCCAGAGCCCGCGCGCCGGTGCCGCCGACGAGACGAACACCACTTGCGCTCCATCAAGCGCGGCGATCATGCCGGCCATGGAGTGCCAGGCATCTTCGCATACCAGAATCGCGGCGCGACCCCATGGCGTTTCGAACGCACGAATGTCCGTGCCGCGTTCAACGAAACGTTCCTCGTCGAACAATCCGTAGGTGGGCAGAAAGTTCTTGCGATGCACGTGACGCAGGACCGGAGGCCCGTCATCGAGACCGATCGTGAGGTACGCCGCGCTGTTGTGCAGCGTGTCGCGCCACCGCTCGTAGAATCCCACGATCACGTCGATGGCGACGGTCGGAATGCCGGC
>JANOKE010000886.1:0-1196 GCA_031419135.1 Gemmatimonadaceae bacterium | reverse complement strand
CCGGCGACAATCACCCGGTGCGCCAACGCATGCCGGCGGATCGCCGCACGCAGGGCTTCCGTGGCCGCCGGCGCCTTCACCTCGATGATCAGCGCCAGTTCGCGCGGGAGCGATTCGATCACGTCGTCGAAGGCGGGAATCGTGGCACCGCGACCGCGCCACGGAAACGTGCGACCATGATCCATAGTGAAGCGATAGCCCGCGTCAATCCGCCGCAACTCGGCACGCGTTCGCTGCGCGATCGGCCCTGATTCACGCGTGGTGCGATCGAGCGTCGGGTCGTGCATGACCATCAGCTGTCCGTCGCTGGACACGTGCAGATCAAATTCCACCGCATCGGCGCCAGCCGCCACCGCCTCGGCAAGCGAGGGGAGCGTGTTTTCGGGGGAGTGGGCGCGATTGCCCCGATGACCGATCACGGGTCGCGCCAACGGATCGAGCAGGATCATGCCGAAACCTAATGCGAAGGGGTGGTACGTCGTGTGACGTACCACCCCTTCGTCGCTACAGCAACAGCGCCAACCTCACTCCATGAACGACCAGTTCATGACGCGGATCAGAACGAATACTGCAGCCGGGACATGATCATGCGTCCGATTTCCGGTGCGCCGGGGAATGTCCGCACGCGGTTGTCGAAGATATTCGTCGCGTTCAGCGACCACATCAGCTTCTGCGCGCCGATGTCGAAGCGCTTGGTGAACTGTGCGTCGAACGTAAAGGCTTCTGGTACGTTGTCGTAGCAGTAAGTACCGGCTGTCTGCGGCGACGTGCATTTGTTGAAGCCGGTCGCCCCGGCCACCGGCGTGACCGCTCCGGGCTGTCCCGCCGCGAGCGCAAATGCGGTATTGGTTGCGTACACGCCGGAGTTCACTGGATACGCCTCATTGTAGCGCGATCGCACTTCGAAGCCCAGGCCGTTGCCTTCGTTGCGATAGCGCGCCCCCAGAGAGCCGCGTGACAGCGGAGAATTGGCCATGAACGGGATACCGCCAACGACGATGTCCTTCCAGACGTTCTGATTCTGGTACGAAATTGCCGCATCGAACGTCAGTCGCTCGCTCGCGACCACAACGAACGCGAGATCGAGGCCCATCACCCACACCGCCTAGTTGACCTTATGATAAGTGGCATAAAAATCGGTCGCCGACGTGTTCGGATCGTTGAACGTGACCACCCCCAACCCGGCCGGCGCGAGC
>JANOKE010000885.1:0-2362 GCA_031419135.1 Gemmatimonadaceae bacterium | reverse complement strand
GTGCGCGCGGGGTTTGCCGAAAGCTTCGAGCGCATTCATCGCTCGAACCTGGTGGGGATGGGTGTGTTGCCGCTGGAGTTTGCCAATGGCGAGACGCGGCAGACACTGGAGCTTACCGGATTCGAACGCTACGACATCAGCGGCATGAACGAGTCGCTGGTGCCGCGAGCCACACTGACTGTCACGGCCACAGCGGCCGACGGCAGCGTGAAGACGTTCAACGCGCGCAGTCGTATCGATACGCCGGAAGAGATGCAGTACTACAAGCACGGCGGAATATTGCCGTACGTGTTGCGGAGCCTGGTGAGTCGCTGACGGTCGCTACGTCATCATCAAAACCTCGGGTTCACAACGTTGTTATAGATCGAGCCGAACGTGTCTCCGTGCGGAAGAAGTCACCATCGCAGCCGGAGCGGCAGTCGAGGAACACAGCAATCGGGCCAACTTGCAGCGAGGCCGACGGCGTCGCAGCCTGGGCGCTCAAGCGAAAGGGAAGCAGAGCCGCGGCAAGGGCAAGGGCTGCCAGCAGCCTCGTTCGAGCGAGACGGATGGTTCGAGTCATTTGACCGGCGGTCCCCACTGCGCACGACTCGCCATGTCGGCAATCGCGCAGGCTTCCACCTTGCGACCCGAGCCGGTGCGAACCTGATCGCCGAGATCCAAATGCACATCGGTTTCCCTGCGATAGGTTGGCCACGCAGGGAGTCCCTCGCCGTTGGGATCGCCGGTCGCCGCAAAGCGGGTCCAGTAGCCCATCATCGTTGCCGACAACCGCGCGTCCACATCGGTGCGCGGCAACAGCGGGTCGATCACGCCGAACGCATACGTGATTTCCATGCCATGATACGCGCCCAGCGTTTCACCGCTCGGATACACGCGGGTGAATGCGTATTGCCACGCTGGCGCGCCGGCGGACGTCATGGCCCTGGCAACCAGGCGGGCGCTACACGAAAAGGCAAAGTCGGTGAACAGATCAATCAGCGCTGGCTCTACCGCCGCGTCGGTTGACGCGGGATAGAGTTTCTCGATCGCCCCCGCAAACAGTCCCATCGTTTGCAAATACTTGCGGTATCCGTCAACCGTCCGGTCGAATCGCGGCAGCAGCGTGCGCAAGGTGGTCATTTCGCGGGCATTGCTGCCAATCAACAGTGGTACACGCATTGTCCGAGCCTGCTCCAGCGCCCGCCCGGTCACATCGGGCAGCACCCAACCGTCTACCACCGGTCCCAGCGACACACTGCTCACCTCACGCGCCATTGCCGACAGGCGCGCCGCGGGGACGGCGCGCAACGCAGCGATATCCGCCGTCGAATCGGAGATTCCCAACGCGGCCGCCAGCGCCACGCCGCCGCGCTCTGCCTGCGCGCGGCGCGGTACGCCACCAAACACCGAACCGCTTTGCACGATGGCCCGGTGAAACAATCCGTCGGACAACGGAGAGGCCAACAGGTGCAGGATGTCGATCGCCCCTGCAGACTCGCCAAACACCGTCACGCGTTTCGGATCACCGCCAAACTGCGCGACGTTGCGCTGTACCCACCGCAACGCTTCGAGTTGGTCGAGCAATCCGTAGTTGCCCGACGAACCGTGCGGCGATTCGGCGCTCAGTGCAGGATGCGTGAAGAAGCCGTACAGACCGAGTCGATAGTTGATCGTCACCACCACCACGCCCTTCTGTGCGAGCTGCGTTCCATCGTACCACGACGAACGACCCGAGCCCATCACGTTCGAGCCACCGTGGATCCATACCATCACCGGTCGCAACGGCTGTCGTGCTCCAACCTTGGCCGTCCAGACATTAAGAAAGAGACAATCTTCGCTCGGCTTTAGATCGACGGCGGGCGCGCCGGCGGCGTGTCCAAATGTCGCATAGATCTGTGATGCCCACCTTGACTCGGCGTCGTCCTGCACGCAGGCCGACGCAAACTCCCTGGCCGCGTGAACACCAGGCACTGCCGATCGAGGAAACGGTGGTTGCCAGCGCCGGTCTCCCACCGGCGCGGCGGCATACGGGATGCCGCGGAAGACGTCGGTCGCCACCGGCGAGCGTTGCGACACGCCCACAAAGGTCTCACCGTTGGCGATGACGCGCGGCGACGAGGATTGCGCCGTGGTGTTGCGCGCGTTGGGCACGAGAAGCGCAAACGCGAGCAGCAGACATCCGACGGGTTTCGCGCGCAAACTCGTGCGCATTGCGGGCCTTGCCATGGAAACTCTCATCGTGAAGAGACGTCAGTCAACCTCGACGGATCATCGCGCTGCACTTAATCTCGACGCGCGGCGTGACGGCGGGCACACAGAACGAACGGCCTGGGGCCAGTCGCTTGCGAAAGCGCCGGAAAGGTCGTGTCGTGGTCACGGA
>JANOKE010000884.1:0-2030 GCA_031419135.1 Gemmatimonadaceae bacterium | reverse complement strand
CACGGCGCGTGCAGGTGTTTACCAACAACACGGAACTGCCGGTTGAGTTCAGGCTTTCCCTGGGCGCCGATCTGTTGGGTGGTGCGAACTCGTTGATGGGCGGGGCAAGCGGCAAGAACACGCTCAGCGCGGAACTCTCCGTTACCGACGCCACCGATTACAGCACGCAATACGCACTGGGCGCGGAGTATGGGTTCCGGAATATGCTGTTTCTGCGCGGTGGTAAGCGCATGTACAACGATGGTCGCGACCGCGGCGACGTCGGGTCGATCGGCTTGTCCGGCGGCTTCGGTCTGCGGCTCCCGATTCGCAGTCGCAGTCTGCGCTTCGACTATTCGTTCGAAGCGGCTGGTGCGCTGCAGAACATCCAGATCTTTTCCTTCGAGGTGGGCAAATGAGCCGCGTGCTTCGTGCCCTCACGCTGCTGGTGGTTTCCGCCAGTGCAGTGTCCGCGCAGGTGCAGAACAGGCAGTTCTCAGTGGTCACTCGGGTGGGGACCATTACGCCAGAGCGAGCCGCCAGTCTGAATACGGGACCGCTGATTGGACTGGATACCGAGTACGCACTGAACAAGTACTTTGGCATTGGTACCAGCGTTGACGTCACGCGCACCAATACGCATCGCGAGGACTTCCTCACGCGGCTGCGCTATGGCAACGCCGGTGTGGGTGGCGGTGATTCGATTTACTACCAGTACGTCGGTCAGCCAATCAACACGATCAACATAGGCGCGTTCGGTGTCGCGCGCTTGCCAGCCGGTAAGATCAGTCCGTTTGTCATGGCCGGCGTGGGCACGTACACGATGATTGCCAACACGCAGGTGAACGGCAAAGCCACGCGCAAGAACGAGATTTCCTATACGTTTGGCGGCGGCCTGTGGTTCAAGCTGGGCGAGAAGGTGGGCGTGCAACTTGATGCGCGCGCACTGCAGTTCCAGAAGTACGACCGGAATTTCCTGAATCCGGCGACAGGTCGTCCCGAACTCAGAACGCCGTTCCCGGAAGACTTTCCTGTTCCGCCAGCGGCGAAGAAAACGGCACTGAACACCATGTTGACGCTGGGATTCCGCTACATCCCGGGCGGCGCTACGGGGGGCAACTAACCGATGGTATCCATGCGTCTTTTCATCGTTGCTGCGATGAGTGCTGCCGTACTTGTTTCGTCGGCCTGCGACGACAACCGCTCAACCAAGGCGGAACCGGTTGGCAGCCTCGGCTTCGGCACCAATTTCGCCAAGACCGCCTCGAACCTGCCGCGCGGTACCGTCACGTTCCCGGTGGCCATCGTGGCGTCAGCGACACCCAACACCGACTCGGTGATCATCACCCTGGCCGGTCTCGATTCGCTGACCACCGGGACGTACACACTGTGGCTGGCTAACGACTCCGCCACGAAGTACGTGCGCGTGACCACCATGAATCTCACCATCACGCGCGTCGACTCCACGATCAATGCAGTCGGCGATCCGATCTTCACCCCCACCACCACCACGCGCCTTGGTGTGAGCGGCTTTCGCACCGGTGGATCGAATCTGGCGTTTCGTGTAGCCACGGCCCGCGATGCGGCCACCGGAATCGCCGCCACCGATTCGCTCAACGTGGCCGTGATCAGTATCGAAACGGCAGCGACACCCGGCGCGTCGCCGGGTGAAGTACGTCCGTTGTGGGCGCGCCGAAGTCAAGCGTCTGCGGCGCGCGTAGCCGGTCTCCGTTTCGGAGACTTCGCCCGTGCTATTCCGCTACAAGCCGGTTCTCCGGCTGCCGGTCAGGAGTACACGATCGCGACGAGCAGTGTGGCGGGTGTCGCCGCAATGACCATCATTCCGCGCGGACGTGTGGAAGTGCGCGGCAAGATCATGGTGGCGAACGACTCGAACTACTTCCGCCCGCCGGTCGGGTACTACTACAACGCGTACGCGGTCAAGTTCGATACGACCGGTCGCTTCAACGACACGGTGTACGTGGGTCGGCGCACCTCGCCGTATCCGCGGCGTATTTCGCTGTACGAAGTGGACAAGACCAATCCGGCAC
>JANOKE010000883.1:0-1875 GCA_031419135.1 Gemmatimonadaceae bacterium | reverse complement strand
GCGGCCGTCGGGGGAAAAGCGCGGGTGTTCGAAGGCCAACGTATCCGGTAACGCCGATGAGAGCCGACCCTGCGTATCGACAAACGTCAGCAGCCCGGCGTTGCTCTCGTTGAGGTACACCAAGTCGCCCGACCGTGACATCACGGCCCAGCCCATTCCGGAACCACTCGGATTCATCTTCACGCCATCGCCCACCCGTTCGCCGGGGCCCGTGACGGTGTGGGAGCGCGCATCGAAGGGCGCCGCGAAGAGGTCGCCGGTGCGATTGAGGTAGACCAGGTGACCGCGTGCGATGCCCACCACCATGTACGCGTCGGTTCCCACGTCGGTGACCTTCCCATCAGCGAGTGACAACGCGAGCACGCGCACCGAGTCGCCCCCGCGTTCGTTAGCCGCGAAGAGCACTACGTCTGAGTGCTCCAGCGCCACGGGCCACCGCGCCACGAAGCCCGCCGGAGCGACTGTCAGCACTCGAGGCACGCCTCCCGTCTCCTTCACCGCGAACAACGTATCGGACTGCACCCCGAACACGATGTCGCCGCCCGACGTCCACGTAATGCCCTGCACCGACAGCGGCAGCGTGGCGACGCGGATGGGATTCCCACCGGTCGCGGCGACCTTGAAGAGCTGGCGGCCGATCATGAACGCGATCCACCAACCGTCGGGGGAGAAGGTTGGATCGACTCCGTTGGTGCTCCCCTGAATGGGTGTCATTTCGAGCTGATCCAGTTGGCGCACGAACAGCTGCGATTCTCGACCGGCGGCGGCTCGCCACATCACCAACGTTTTGCCATCGGGAGAAAGCGCGAGCAGGCCGTTCTGGTGGCTCAAGGTGCTCCGCCCCTCGATGGCGAAGCGCGTCACGACATCGGTGGCCGATGCGCCGTTGCCACGCCGCTGCGCCAGCATCCAGGTACCCACGGCGGTGGTAACGACAAGCACGGCGGCGCCCGCCAGCAGCGTTGCCCTAGTACGCTTTTGGGCACCGCGCGCCTGCGACGTCATCGCGCCGCTGCTCTGCGTCCCGCTCACGGTTGCCAGCGCCGCCGCAAACTCGGCCGCACTCGCTTGTCGATCGGCCGGCAGTTTCGCCAGTGCCGTGAGCACCGCCTGCTCCACATTGGGCGGAATGGTGCTGCGCACACGCGACGGCGGTTCCGCCTCGCTCGACAACACGCGCGCCACAATCGCTTGCACACTCGCGCCCGTAAATGGCGGTGCGCCGGTGAGCATTTCGTACACCACCGTGCTGAGCGCGTAGATGTCACTGCGCGCGTCGATGGTGCGTTCGCCCATCGCTTGCTCGGGACTCATGTACTGCGGCGTGCCGAGTGACAGTCCTGTTTGCGTCATGCGCGCGCCGCCGGCGCTTTGCACGGCCAACGCAATACCAAAGTCCGCGACAAGCGCACTGCCATCATGCAGCAGAATGTTCTCCGGTTTGATGTCGCGGTGAATCACACTCTGCCGGTGCGCATAGTCGAGCGCGCTCGCCACTTCACGGGCGATGCGCACCGCGTCGGCGATGGGGAGCTGGCGTTCGCGTTCAAGTCGCGCGCGCAGCGTCTCTCCCGTCACGAGCGGCATCACGTAGTACAGCAGGCCGTCGGCCTCACCGCTGTCGAGTAGCGGAAGAATGTGCGGATGCTGCAGCCGCGCCGTGGTGCGGATCTCGCTGAGGAACCGCTCACCGCCGAGCGCCGCGCCAAGATCCGGATGCAGCACCTTGATGGCGACGTCACGATCGTGTTTGAGATCGTGCGCGAGGTACACCGTGGCCATGCCACCGGCGCCGAGTTCGCGCTGGATGGTGTAGCGGTCGGCCAGGGCCGCGGCGAGGCGGTCAATCATCGGCGGTCGACTCCAGCGTGTTTC
>JANOKE010000882.1:0-12658 GCA_031419135.1 Gemmatimonadaceae bacterium | reverse complement strand
TCCTGATGGCCGCCCCGTTTGGCGCACGGGCTCAAGGCGTTGCTGACGAAGCACGACCAATCTCGCTGCACGACGCCATCACTGAAGCGCAGCGCAATGCGCCGGCGATTGTGCAGGCGCGCGGGCTGCAGCGCAATGCCGATGCGGCGCGGCGCAGCGCGCTCGGCGCGTATCTGCCCACGCTCAACCTCACCGCAAGCAGCGCCCGTACACAGGGCGTCCAGTTCTTTCAGGGCCAGTTGGTACCGCTTTCCGGTAATCCCTGGAATTACAACAACGGACTGTCCAGCACGATTCAACTGTTTGACGGCAACTCTCGCCTGTCGGAAGTGCAACGCGTTCGAGCCACGGCTCACGTCGCAGATGTGACCACCGTACAGGCGCGCTTCGATGCCGAGTTGCAAGTCAAGCAGCAGTACTATGCCGCGCTCGCCGCCCGTGAATCGGAGGCGGCCGCCAAGGCGCAGCTCGAGCAAGCCGAGCAGCAGTTGCGCGCGTCCTCGGCGCGCGTCGCGGCCGGAGTGGCCACCAAGTCCGATTCGCTGCGTTCGGCGATTCAGCTCGGCAATGCGCAGCTGGCGGTGCTCACGGCGCAGAATGACCTGCGCGTGGCCAACGCTGCGCTCACGCGCGTAGTTGGATCAGCCACCACGGTCACGGCAAGTCCCGGCGACACCCTCGATGTGATGACGCCAATTCCGGGTGAGGCCGAGTTCGAGACGCTCATCGCCGACGGCCCATCGATTCAGCTGGCCGACGCCAATCTCGAAGCGGCCAAAGCCAGCAAGAAAGCGCAACGCGCGCAGTATATGCCCACGTTGTCCATGTCGTACAGCTACTCGTTCACCCAAAGCAGCAAGAAGTTTGCCAGCAGCGACATCTGGCTGTTCAGTGGCGGAAACCCCAACCGCCAGAATGTGAACTTCAATTTCTCGTATCAGCTTTTTAACGGCTTCGCACGCGAAACGCAGAGCGTGCAGCAGGATGTGGCGCTGCGGAACGCCGAAGCACAGGCGCGCGACGCGCGGTTGGCGGCGCGTGCCAACCTGACGTCCCTGCTGCGCGCCGCGCAGAACGCACAGGCTCGCACCACCGTTCAGTTGGCGGCTATCGCGGCCGCCGAAGAAGACCTGCGCGTGCAACAGCAGCGGTATGCGCTTGGCGTGTCGACACTGCTCGACCTGCTCACCTCGCAAACCACGCTCAATCAGGCCCGTCAGTCGCTGATTCAGGCCCGTTTTGACGGTCGTGTAGCGCGTGCTCAGCTTTCGTCGCTCGTGGGACGGCCGCTATGACGCACCCCATGGTGAATCGTGTTGTTGTTCCGTCGACGGTTCGGTCCGTCCAAGCCGTTTCTCATCGTCCCAGAGTGGTTGCCGTGATCCAACGCCCTGCCCGTTTCGCCGCGTCGTCGGCCCTGCTGCTGGGTTGCGCTGTGCTCAGCGGCAGCCTGCTCACGGCGTGCGCCGCCAAGAAGGAAACCGCCCTCACGATCAGCAGCCTCACCGTCGAACGCCGCACGATCGTGGTCAACGCGCAAGCCACTGGCGCGGTGGAACCGATCAACGTTATTGAAGTGAAATCGAAAGCGTCTGGTCAGATCACGAAGATTCCGGTCGAAACCGGAACGCAGGTGCGCGTCGGCGACTTGCTGGTGCAAGTGGATACGCGCGACGTGCAAAACCAGTACGATCAGGCGAGTGCCGACCTCCGGAGCGCGAAGGCCAGCATCGAAATCGCCGAAGCCGCCAAGAAGCGCGCCGACGAGATGTTCAAGACGCGCGTGATCACCACGCCGGAGTTCGAGAGTGCGCAGCTCACGCTGACGCAGGCGCAAGGACAGATTGTCCGTGCCACTACGAATCTGGACCTCGCGAAGCAACGGCTGGAGGATGCGACGGTCGTGGCACCGGTGAGCGGGACCATTATCGACAAGCCCGTGTCGCTGGGTCAGGTGATTGCCTCGGCAACGGGCTCCGTGTCGGGCGGAACCACGCTGCTCAAGATGGCCGACCTCACCAAGGTCCGTGTGCGCGCGTTGGTCAACGAAACGGATATCGGCAACGTGCGCGCCGGGCAGTCGGCGCGGGTTACGGTCGACGCGTATCCCGAGCGACCGTTCATTGGGGTGGTCGAGAAGATCGAGCCGCAGGCGGTCGTGCAGCAGAGTGTGACGATGTTTCCCGTGATCGTATCGCTGGACAACAGCGAAGGGTTTCTCAAGCCCGGCATGAATGGCGAAGTCTCGATGAACGTCAACCGTCGTGATAACGTCGTCGCGGTATCGAACGATGCCGTGCGTACGGTGCGCGAAGCGGCAACTGCGGCTGCGTTTGTTGGACTGGATCCGGACTCTGTGCAAGCGCAGGTGCGCACGATGCAGGCCGAGATGGGGAACGGTCGCGGTGGCGAATCGGGCACTCAGGGTGCCGGATCGCCCATGGGTGATGCCCCAGCCGCGAAGTCGGTCAATGCCGCTGGACAGAAGCCCGCCGAAGGGATGTCTCGGGGGCGCCCGGTCGCCCAGAGCGATTCGCAAGGTGGCGGTCGTGGGCGACGCAATCGAGGCGACAGCAGCGGGGGCATGGGTGGTGGAGGCCGCGGCGGAATGAGTGGTACTCCGGACGGCATGGGTCGGAGCGGAGGTAGCCAGCGTGGAGGCAACGGATCGAACCGCAACGCCATGGGCGGAGGCGCGCCAACCACTATGGGTGCTGGCATGCAAGGCGGACGTCCGGGCGGTGTCACGCGTGTACGTACGGCGCTGGTCTTTGTGCAGATCGGCGAAGGCAAGTTTGAGCCTCGACTGGTTCGTCTGGGCGCAGCAGACTACGACTACTCCGAAGTGGTATCGGGACTGAAGGAGGGCGAGAAAGTTGCCTCGCTCTCGGTCGCAGCACTGCAGGCGAAGCGCGATCAGGCCAATGATCGGTTCCGCAACATGAGCGGTGGTGTGCCAGGCGTTTCGGCTCCGCGAGGTGGCGGGCCCGGTGGACCTGGCGGTGGACCCGGCGGTGGACCCGGCGGCGGTGGGCGTCCTCCTGGAGGCGACTGATGCTGTTCCTTGAAGTCTTTCGCATCGCGCTGGTGGCGCTTCGCGCCAACAAGCTGCGCTCCCTGTTGACGATGCTCGGGATTGTTATCGGCGTTGGTGCCGTAATCGCCATGGACGGTATCGGACGCGGCGCGCAGAGTTCGATCAAGGCGCGCATCACATCGCTCGGCACGACCCTGTTGACCGTGCAAGCCGGTCAGGTGCGTGGCATGGGCGGTATCGCGTCGGGCGCTGATCGTGCCAAAATGACCATGGCAGATGCCGCCGCCCTCGAAGAGCAGGGCACGAAGATTACCGAAGTGCAGCCGGAAATGACCCGCGACCTGCAAATCCAGTTCAACTCGAGGAACGCCAGCACGCGTGTGGTGGGCACCTCTGCCAACTACCTCGGCGTTCGGAAGTACGAACTCGAAAGCGGGCGTATGTTCACAACGCAGGAAGACGCTGGCAAGCAGCGACTGGCCGTACTCGGACCGGCCGTGCTCACCAACCTTGGCATCGAGAACACCGACGCCATTATCGGCGAGAGCGTGCGCGTGCGCGGTATTCAGTTCACCGTTATCGGGGTGCTCAAGTCCAAGGGTCAGGCGTCGGCCTTCGGCAATCCCGACGACCAGATTCTCATTCCGATCAATACCGCACGATTCCGTGTTCTGGGCACCGATCGCGTGGGATCCATTTCCGTGCTGTCTCAGTCGGAAGAGATGATTCCCGAGGCGATGGCTGAAGTCCAGAAGATTCTTCGGCGCCAGCATCGGCTGGCCCGCGAGAAGGAAGACGATTTCAATATTCGAAACCAGGCCGACTTCCTGACGACGGCCGCCGAGACCAGCAAGGTATTCAGTTCGCTGTTGGCCGGCATCGCCTCCGTGTCGCTGATCGTGGGCGGCATTGGCATCATGAACATCATGCTGGTGTCGGTCACCGAGCGCACCCGCGAGATTGGCGTGCGCAAGGCGCTGGGCGCAACCAAGATGAACATCCTTTTTCAGTTCCTCATCGAAGCGGTGGTGTTGTGTCTGCTCGGAGGCGCGATTGGCATCTTGATGGGTGCCGGAGGCGGCTTGGCGCTCAGCAAGTTCTTCAATTTCACCACGGAGATCTCTTCACAGTCCGTGGTGATCGCGTTCGCGTTCTCCGCTGGAGTCGGTGTCATCTTTGGCGTCTGGCCGGCACGGCGCGCCGCCAGTCTCGATCCGATCACGGCCCTGCGCTACGAGTAGCCTGAGCGGCGGGACGAATTCGGTGGCAATTTGCAGCATGCTGCAACGCGTCTCCGGTTCCTCCTGCCGTTCGATCGCACGGCGCGGCCTGATCGCCTGCGCCCTGAGCGTGTGCGCAGGCGTGTCGGCAACGCTCACGGCCCAGTCCTCGCAAACCGGTGGGGTACAGGCTCGCGTTGTGTCGCGCGACGGTCGTGCACTTGGTGAGGTTACCGTGCGCATACAACAGCCTGATGGCTCGTATCCGCGCGCCGCACGCACCGATGGCCGAGGGGATGTCCGCTTTGCGTTCATCCAGCCGGGACTGTATTCGCTCGAGGCCCGTCTGATCGGCTATCGGCCATTGACGGTGAGCGCAGTGGCGGTTCGCGCAACGGAAACAACCCGTCTGGCGCTTACCCTGGACCCTGCGCCAACGGAGCTCGCGCCGGTAACGGTGAGTGCGTCGAAGGTCACCATCAACCGAACGACCACGGAGTTCACGTCGTCACTGGGTGCGCGTGAACGCGAACTGCTGCCCACAGCGCGCAATACCAACGATCTCATCGCATTCACGCCGGGATCGCGACCGGGACAGATTTTTGGAGGGTCCACCAATCAGGCCAATCTGTATCAACTCGATGGCGTGACGGTGAATGCACCCGGGACCGGCGGCAGTTTTCTGCTGCCCAACGTAGACTGGCTTGAAGACTTCAAAGTGATTGCCCTCGGTGCCGGTGCGGAGTATGGCAACTTCCAGGGTGGCTTGATCAACATGGTCACCAAGAGTGGCAACAACACGATGCAGGGGGCGGTGCGCGCGTTCGCCGAATCGCGCGCGTTGAATGCCAGCAACGTGAACGCGTTCGAGAACGGCTCGGAGCAATCGGCACGGCAGGAGCTCAATGCCGAAGTTCGCGGTCCGTTGATTCGCGACCAGTTGTACTTCTTTCTCTCCGGTCAGGAATCGCTGGCCAGTCAGCGTTTCGTCGATTTTCGGGCAACCACGCGCAGTCGCATTGCCTGGCTGCCCACCACGATAGATCGCCACGAGCAAAAGCTGTACGGCAAGCTCACCTGGCAGGCGACGCCAAAAGACATCATCAATACCTCGCTGGGCCTCGATAACCTGTCGCGGGAACGGGTCGGTCTCAACGGCTATGACGACGCTGCGGCCACCGTGCGCGGACGCTCGCCAGCGACATTCTATCAGGCGAACTGGCAGCGCACGCTCGGCGACAAGAGTTTTCTCGAGGTGAAGTTCTCGGGCTACACGGGCGCCGATGACCAATTGTCATACAACGGCAGTGGTCAGCCAAACATTCGGTTGCTGGACGTGAGTGGAACACCTCAATATGTGAACAGCATCTGGACCCGCCGGAACAGTCCGGACACGAAGAGTCTGGCCGTCAACTTCGATCGGTATGTGAACATGGGCGGCGTACAACACCAGTTGCGCCTCGGGGGAGACTTTGGTGCTGGCGATTGGCGCGAACGGCGCACGCGAAACGGCGGCGTGTCATGGTACACACAGCCGCGTGCCGGGTCGACGTTTTCCCCGCTGGATGCGCAAACGTGGGGGCCAATTCCCAGTGTCGGTGGGGGGATCTATGCGACAGCCGATACCGGTGGGAGCATCGATCTCAACGCGCGCTCCACGAACTCGGCCGTGTATCTGCAAGACTACGTTCGCATCTCTGATCGGGTGACGATCAACGCGGGTATTCGCGCCGGATCGTGGGTGGGCTCGATTACGCCCGGTCACGGCGGCGGATCGAGCGGCACCGCGACGTTTACCGCCGTGAAAGCCACCGGCCTCGATCCGCGTCTGGGCGCGACCGTTGACGTTACCGGCGCAGGCACGCTGGTAGCCAAGGCCCACTGGGGACGATACCACCAGAATCTGTTCGCCCTGTTCTTCGATCGGGCGCCCGGCGCGAATGCCTTCACGCCAGTGGGATTCTGCGACTGGAAGTTGAGTAACAGTGCCCGACCCGATCCGACCCGCGTCTACGGCGCGAGCGAGCTCGCCACCGCGGCCACCTGTCGACCCGGCAATTCGATCTTCAACGAAGCGAAGGGATTCGAGAACTATCGACAGCCCTACATGGATCAGGTCACACTCGGCCTCGAAAAGTCGATCACGTCGCGCATGAAGGCCGAGGTGTTGTATATCGGCCGTGTCAACACGTCCATCCTTGCCCTTGTTGACCGCAACGCCGCGATAAACTGGCGGCCGCTGCGCGATGTGTACGTATACGATGGATTCGGAAAGGTGCTGGATGCGAGCGGTCAACCGCTCAAGCTGCCGCTGCTTTACGTGCGCGCCGATGATCTGCGCCGTCGGCTGGTTTTCGGCACGCAGTTCAACAATCAGATTCCGGGCTACACACAGGCCGATACGCTCACGATGCCGTCGACCTATGTCCAGGACCTCGTGGTTACACCGGTACCCGAGGCCCGTCGTCAGTTCAGCCAGGTGCAGTTGGGCCTTACTGGTGATTTCACCACGTGGTCATTCGCAGCCACGGTGGCCCGAACGCAGCTCAATGGCAATGTGTTCAGCGTGAACGGCTACTTCAATCCCGATGGACAAGACAACGGACCGTTTGTCGAACCGAATCGTGCGCTCAACTATTATGGCCCGCTGGACAACTACTCGCCGTGGGATCTGAAAGCCCGCGCCACCGGACAGCTGCCGTGGCATCTGGAGGGCGGTGTATTTTTCACGGTTCGCACCGGCGACCGATGGACGCCGACGTACACGCTTGCCCGAGAACCCAATTATCGGGTGTTCTCGGCGCAAGGCGAAGAGCTTACACCTAACCGCGACCTGTTCGCCGGCGTGAGTGGCCAGCAAATCTTCACCGAACCCCGCGGCTCTCGGCAGCTCCCTACCCAGGTCTCGCTTGATGTACGGGCTCAGCGGGCAATTCCGGTGCGCGGCACCGAGTTGCTGCTGGGCATCGAACTGTTCAACGTCTTCAACGGTCAGTCCGCGTCCGAGGTGAAAACGTCGTTGAACAACGGGAGTACGGGTGACCCCACCTCGCTGGCGGGCGCGGTCCGCCTGCGGCAGCAGCCGTTGACGCTGCGGCTCAGCACGCAGTTGCGGTTCTGATCGACACGTGAATTTTTCTCGCCAACCTCCCTCAGACGAACCGCGCCAGGATCCTGCCGGGCTCGCCACCGCCGCAAGCGGTGTCGACGCGTCGAGCGCGTCGCCTGGTACGGAGTTGCATGCCTCGACTGGGATGTTCCCCGTCGACAAGCAACCGAAGAGCCACGGTGGCGAGCAACCACCCACCGGGAAACGTCTCGCCGTCCTGACTCTCACGGCGCTCGGCGTTGTGTACGGTGACATCGGCACCAGTCCGCTGTACTCGATCAAGGAGTGTTTCAGTCCGATGTACGGACTGACCCCCACGCGTGAGAACGTCTTTGGAATTCTCTCGCTGATCGTATGGGCGCTTACCCTGGTGATCAGCGTCAAGTACGTGAGTTTCGTGCTGCGGGCGGACAACCACGGTGAGGGCGGCGGCTTCGCGTTGCTGGCCCTCATTTTCCCCAAACGCGGACTCGATCGCGATGGCGCCAGGGGCAAGGTGCTGGTCGCGCTCGCGCTGTGTGGCATCGCCTTGCTGTACGGTGACGGCATCATCACACCGGCCATGTCGGTGCTGGGCGCCATGGAAGGGCTTGAGATCGCGCTGCCCAATGTCGCCCGTTTCATCGTGCCAATCACGGTGGTGATCCTGGCCATGTTGTTCTTTGCACAGCGACTCGGCACCGACCTGGTGGGCAAAGCGTTCGGCCCCATCATGCTGGTGTGGTTTGTGACCATCGCGGCGCTCGGTCTTCACGAGATCGCCGCATCGCCATGGATTCTGACCGCCGTTAATCCAGTGTACGCGTTGCACTTCATGCAGGCGCACGGCTCGCTCTCGTTTTTTGTGCTTGGGTCGGTCGTTCTGGTCATCACCGGCGGCGAAGCGCTCTATGCCGACATGGGGCATTTCGGCAAGCGACCAATTCGGCTGGCCTGGCTGGTCATGGTGTTTCCTGCACTCTTGCTCAACTACTTCGGTCAGGGAGCACTGCTGGTTCGCAATCCGGCAGCGATCGCCAATCCCTTTTTCCTGCTCGCACCAACCTCGCTGTTGTTGCCATTGCTGGTGCTGGCAACCTGCGCGGCGGTGGTGGCCTCGCAGGCCATGATTTCCGGTGCCTACTCAGTGACCCGACAGGGCATCCAGCTGGGGTTCATTCCGCGCATGGAAATTCGCCACACGTCGAAAGTCGAGGAAGGACAGATCTACATTCCCGAGGTGAACTGGTTCATGGCGGTGGGGTGCCTGATCGTCGTGTTGTCGTTCCAGAACACGTCCAACCTGGGGGCTGCCTATGGTATCGCTGTCACGGGCACGATGCTCATCACCACGATCCTGTTTTACTACGTCGCGCGTCTCCGATTTCGCTGGACCGCGTGGCAGGCCATGGCACTGACGGCGGTGTTTCTGACGGTCGACGTAGCGTTCTTCAGCGCCAACGCCGTGAAGGTGGCCAATGGCGGCTGGGTGCCGCTCGTCCTCGGTGCCGGGCTGTTTCTGCTCATGCTCACCTGGAAGCGCGGTCGGGCGCTGCTCAGTCGTCGACTCGCCGATGGCGCGATGCCCATTCAACTGTTTCTTGACAGCATCGAGAAGTCGTCCGTGCATCGTGTGAGCGGCACCGCCGTGTTCATGACCGGTAGCGCCGATGGCGTGCCACCAGTGTTGCTGCATCACCTCAAGCACAACAAGGTGCTGCACGAACGCGTGCTGCTGGTGTCGGTGAAAACCGCCGACGTACCGGAAACCAGCGCTTCGGAACGTGTTCGCGTGCTCCCGCTCGGCCAGGGCTTCTGGCGTGTGATTGTGACGTACGGCTTCATGCAATCGCCCAACGTACCGCTGGTGCTGGAAGTCGTGGACCAGATGGGAATTCGCTGCAAGCCCATGGAAACGAGTTACTTCATGGGACGCGAGCGGTTGATTCCTGTGGCCGGGCGACCGGGCGAAGCCTTCTCGCTCCCGCGATGGCGCAAGGTCATCTTTGGCATCATGACCAGGAATGCCCGCTCGGCAACAGAGTTTTTTGCAATACCGCCGAACCGGGTGGTGGAATTGGGGACGCAGATCGAATTCTGATGCAGGGACGGCGAACGGTTCGCCTTAATCCGCTGCTGCCGGTACCAACCTGCCCTGCACGGCGCGCACTTCCTTCACCCGTTTCTTCCGGTGCCGCAGTCCGTCGAGGTACGTGTACACGACCGGCGTCACGTACAGCGTGACGAGCTGCGAGAATGCGAGCCCGCCCACAACTGCCAGCCCCCGCGGCTGACGCGACTCGGCGCCGGCGCCAAGGCCAAGGGCAATCGGCAAGGTGCCCATGAGCGCGGCCATCGTCGTCATCATGATGGGACGGAATCGGACACGCGCCGCTTCGACGATTGCTTCCGTCGCAGACATGCCACGCTCGCGCTCGGCTTCAATGGCAAAATCGAGCATCATGATAGCGTTCTTTTTCACCAATCCAATCAGCATGATCACGCCGACGTACGCGTATACGCTCAGGTCCTTGCCGAATATGAGCAGCGTGGCCAGTGCACCGACTGCGGCGAAGGGCAAACCGGAGAGAATGGTGAGCGGATGGACATAGCTCTCGTACAGAATGCCCAGTACGACGTAGATCACGAAAATCGCCACCACCAACAGCGCCAGCAGGCCGCTCTGCGCCTGCGCAAACGCTTGCGTATCACCGGACAGAATGCTGGACACATCACTGGGCAGCGTATTGCGAGCTTCCCGCTGCACCGCATCGACGGCCGGTCCGAGCGCGACACCTGACCGCAGGTTGTAAGAGATCGTGACCGCAGGCAGCTGTCCATTGTGCTGGATGGACTGGGGGCCAACCCCCTTGGTGAACTTCGCCACGGCACCGAGGGGGATCAAATTGCCGGTTTGTGAACGCACGAACAGCTGGCTCAATGCCGTGGGGTCCCGTTGATACTCCGGCTTGAGCTCCATGATCACCCAATACTGATTCGTCTGCGTGAAAATCGTTGAGATTTGTCGCGAGCCAAATGAGTTGTAGAGCGCCTGCTCGATCTGCGTCGCGGTCACCGCGAGCGCCGACGCGCGCTCGCGATCGATCTCGATGCCAACCTGCGGATTGCCGACTTGCAGGTCGCTGGAGATCCCTTCGATTTCCGGTAGCTCCCGCAGGCGCTGCTCGAGTTGCCGGCCCGCCGTGTACAACTGGGCGATGTCAGCGCCCTGCAGTGAAATCTGATACGAACTGTTGCCGCGACGGCCGCCGATGTTGATCGGTGGCGGATTCCGGAAGAAGACCTGCACACCCGGCACACGAGACGTCGCGCGTGTCAGGTCGCGCATGATTTGATCCACATGCGGACGTGTACCACGTGGCTTGAGCGTCATCTGCAGGCGCCCGCTGTTGCTGCCGCCAAAGCCACCGCCCAACGACCCGAGTACGAACGCCACATTCGTATCGGCCCGCACGATTTCGGCTACCGCGCGCACTTTGGCCACCATGGCGTCGAATCCGACTCCTTCCGGGCCTTCGATCGATCCGGACAGGCGGCCCGTGTCTTCCGACGGAATGAAGCCCTTGGGGATGATCATGAACAATCCAACCGTCGCCGCCATCATGGTGGCGCCGAACAGCATCGTCAAGCCGCGGTGCTGCATGATCCAGCCAAGTGAGTGCACATATCCGCGCTCGCTGGCCTGATACAGACGCTCGACGGAACGCCATTTGCCTTCCGACGTGGCGTGGCCCTCGCCTTTGCGCAGGAAGCGCGCACAGAGCATCGGTGTCAACGTGAGTGAAATAAAACCGGACACCAGGATCGCGACACCAATCGTGACGGCGAACTCCCGGAAGAGCCGACCTACCAGCCCCGGCATGAAGAGCAGCGGGATGAACACCGCCACCAACGAGACCGTCATCGATAGAATCGTGAAACTGATTTCCTTGGACCCGTCAAGCGCCGCCTGCATGGGCGTCTTGCCCATCTCAAGATGTCGAAAAACATTCTCGAGCATGACGATGGCGTCGTCGACCACAAACCCGACCGCCAGCGTCAGCGCCATGAGCGACAGGTTGTCGAGGCTGAAGTTGAGCGCCCACATCACGCAGCAGGTGCCGATGAGCGAGAACGGCAGTGCCAACGACGGAATGACGGTGGCGCGCACATTGCGAAGAAACAGGAAGATCACCATTACGACCAGCGCCAGCGTAATACTCATGGTAATCTTGACGTCATTCACCGACTCCTCGATCGAATCGGCCTTGTCGTAGATTTTTTCGACACGGATGCTGGCCGGCAGCTGCGGCTTGAGCTGTTCCAGGGCGTCGTGGACGCCTCTCGAAACGGCGACGGTGTTTACGCCCGGCTGGCGAATGATGGAGAGCGAGATATTGCCGCGCCCGTTCAATTCGCTCAGGCCGCGCTGATTCTGCACGTCGTCCAGCACGTTGCCCAGATCACCCAACCGAACTGGCGCGTTGTTACGATACGCGACAACCAACTGCCGGTACTGGGCGGCATTCTTGAGCTGACCGCTGGCCTGCACCGTGAACGACTGATTCGGGCCCATCAGCACACCGCCGGGCAGATTCGAGTTGCCCGCCTGCACCGCCTGCTGCACCTCATCGATGCCGATGCCGCGCAGAAATAGCGCTCCGGGATCGAGCTGGATACGCACGGCATACTTGGCCGACCCGAACACCTGCACCTGCGCCACACCCGACACGGTCGAAAGCCGCTGACCGACGAACGTTTCGACGTACTCGTTGAGCTCCGTCCGGGTCATCTGATCCGTACTGAAGCTGTACATCGCGATGGGCTGGTCGGCCGCATTCGCCTTGTTGTACGACGGCGGATTGATGCCTTGCGGCAGCTGTCGCAGCGTCTTGGAAATTGCCGACTGCACGTCGGCGGCGGCCTTGTCGATGTCGCGTTCCAGATTGAACTGCAGCGTGACGTTTGTGCTGCCCTGCGAGCTCGATGACGTGATGTTGTCGATGCCGGAGATCGTCGAGAACTGCTGCTCCAGTGGCGTGGCCACGGACGTCGCCATCACTTCCGGACTGGCGCCTGGCAGTGACGCGTTCACCGTGATCGTCGGGTAATCGATCGTTGGCAGATCGCTTACTGGCAGTCCGCGATACGCGATGATGCCGAACACGAGAATGCCGACCATGACCAGTGACGTCATGACCGGACGCTTGATCCAGATTTCGCTGATGTTCACAGTGAATTTCCTCCGCGACCGCCCGTTTGCCCACCGCCACGTCCGCCGCGACCTCGACCGCCTCGTCCCCCCCTCCCGTC
>JANOKE010000881.1:0-2350 GCA_031419135.1 Gemmatimonadaceae bacterium | reverse complement strand
TCGCGACGCTGCCGTGATGACACTGACGTACAGCATCCCGCATTTGACACCGCGCAACACGGCTCACGTGGTGAGCGGCGCCTGGACGATGCTGTGGCGACGGCAGAACGGGCGCTGGATGATTGTGCAGGAGCATTTGTCTGACACGCCTGAAAGCTCAGCCCCGGCTACGGCTGTACCGCCAGTCGCTCCGGTCCCTGACACTGCGGTCATGGCGCACCAGCATCGTTGAGAGATGTTTGGACGAGTTCCGGCGTCTTGACGCGTCGCCCACATACAGTGCCGCGGCTTTTCGGTCGTTGGCGGCCGAGTTGACGCCGCGCCTTTCCGCAGCGGACTTTCGCCGGCAGCCGCTCTTTTGCGTGCCAGACGGGAGCGATCGGCAACTCGTTGATGAGGATTTGCTCATGGCCGAAGCGGAAGTGACCGTGGCGGACCGCTCTTTGTTGGACATAGCGTTCCTCAGCGAATGGGCGTAACATTGTCTGCCCCGTGATCGAACTTCCGCTCGGGGACGAGTATCACCCGCCAAGACTGGAGGAACCATGTACAAAACGCGTGTCTTCGCAGCGGCGCTGGCCCTCGCGTTGCCGGCTGCTTGCAGCGACGAAGTGACGACGGTTGAACCTGGGGTATCCACCGAGGCCGCTCAGCATGTGGCGTTCAGCGCGTCCGGCTCCGAAGACGAAGACCACCATCGGACGATCGCGATGCGTGACAATTGCGATCCCAGCGATCCGGCGTGGGCGCCAACCGGGGGTTGCCTGTTGAGGCGGGGCGACGTGACGAACGCCGAGTTCGCAGCGTTTTTGCGATCCCCTCTCACGATCCTGCCGAACGCTCATCTCATCGGGCACCCCTCGTGGCGAAATGAGCCGTCGTATCTGTCCATCAAATCGGGCAGAGGTCTTCGCGTCTCGAATGAGGGGGGGCGTGTTCACACGTTCACCGAAGTCGCTAACTACGGAGGTGGACGCGTCCCTCCGCTCAATGTCGGACTGACGCCGGCCCCAGAGTGCGCGACGGCGGTAAACGTCGCTCCGGGCGAGCGGACGAAATTCGACCTGAGCGTGGGACTGCACCGCTTTGAGTGCTGCATCCATCCATGGATGCGGGCCGCAGTACTTGTCAGGTGACCGGCGCCGTTAGACGTTAGTGCTTGGTCCCAGGCTTTGGCATTTCCGACACAGGGCTGGGGATTCCTTCCAAAGTTAAGATTCGTGCCGCGCGCAGCCGCGGCACGAATCAGGTGTTGAACGCAATCCGCGGGTACAGGTGCGCGCGGCATATCCCACTTGGACTTTCAATCGATCGGGACTGATTCCGGGTGCTGGGTCGGTCAGGTCGGCCCCGGCGCGGCGTAGCCGAGCGAGGTTGTCGACGAATCCGGATGCGCCGAAGTTGGTTCATGAAGGACTGACGAAGAGTCGTATGCGCTGATGGCTCGCGACGGTGTGACCTCCGCCCTCGACCTGGTAGTCGGTACCGCCGATGTCGGTATGCGTCGCGTAGCGGCGACTAGATCGTGAACTACGGTGTGCGCGTCGGCCACATGAACGCGCGCATGAACGTGCTGGGAGACACACGCACCTCGCTGCTGCCGTCCGGGATGGCTTACTCCAAAGGAGCCGATGCCTGTCCCAATGCGCGCTGTGCGAGCGAGTGACGCGGCCGGATATGCTCGGCACGTGGCAAGCTCCGTGTCTCGCCTCCCACCGACGCTCGGTTGCGCGCTTCCACGACCCAGGGGCGCCGTTGCCTCGATGATTGGCGTTGATACGAACGTCATCGCGTATCTCCTGATCCCCGGGCAACACACGGCCGCGGCCCGCGCTGCTCGCCGTGCGCATGAGGTGGGCAACCCAACGCGCGTCCGGGTGAGGCGAACGGTTCGCGACTGGGGGTTGCAGCAGGTTGGGGCGAAGGGTCTTGCGGCGGATGAGGACGGAGGCGAGCGAGGGTGAGCGCGTGCGCGGTACGTTGTTGGAGCGGCGCCAGGTCGGCCAATCAATGCTCGCTAGCCGCACTTCTCGCGTAACAGCGGACCCGGCTTGACGGACACAATGCCCGTATTACCTTTATGACTAGGAGGTATTACCATGGCGAAGCCGATGCGCACCGTGTCCTTTAAACTTCCCGAGCACTTGGACGACGCGTTGAGCGACCTGGCGCGGCGTCGCAAGTCGAGTCGCTCTGCTCTCGTACGCGAGGCGTTGGAGGGCCTGGCAACGGGCGGGCGCCGCTCTGTGACGGCTGCGGTCGATGTGCTCGTGGGACCGCTCGATGGCCCTACCGATCTCTCGACGAATCCGAAGCATCTAGCCGGCTACGGGAAGTGACCCGAGTCGTT
>JANOKE010000880.1:0-6355 GCA_031419135.1 Gemmatimonadaceae bacterium | reverse complement strand
CGAATGGTACGACGGTTGGCGGCAGTCGACTCAGGACGCGCGCGCGCTCGACGAGTTGCCACCCGCGGCGCGGGTGTATCTCGATCGCATCGAAGCACTCTGCGAAACACCGATTGCCTACGTGAGTGTGGGCACGCGGCGCGACCAGATCATCCCGGTTCGCTGAACGGCATGTCGACCGTCGGCGCGGACGACGATTTCGCGCGGTTGCCGGACGAGGTTCCCGAGTCGGTCGACCTGGTGATCGTTGGCGCTGGCCCGTGCGGATTGGCGGCAGCGATCGAAGCGGGAAAGCATGGGTTGTCGGCGATTGTGTTCGATCGCGGACCGATCGTGAGCGGCATTGCCGGCTACCCGACGTTCATGACGTTTTTTTCGACCGCTGAGCGTATTGCCATCGGCGGTGTGCCATTCATCGTGGCAACCGACAAGCCAACGCGGCGCGATGCACTGGCGTACTACCGCGAAGTGGCGGCGCACTTCAATCTTGACGTGCGCCAGTTTCACACGGTCGAACGATTGGTGGCGCTGACGCGCGTGACCGAGAACGCGGTCACGCCATCGTGGGCGGTCATCACGCAAGCGCGCGGTGGGTTTCGCCGTGCGGTCATGGCCCGCGCCGTCGTGGTTGCGACCGGGTATTTCGGTCGACCAAACCGACTAGGCGTTCCCGGTGAAGACTTGCCGCATGTGCGTCACGGATTCGTGGACGGCCATCAGACGTGGCGTGAGGACGTCGTGGTGGTTGGTGGCGGCAACTCGGCGGTCGATGCCGCGTTGGACATGCATCGGTGCGGGGGGCGGGTGACGATTGTGCATTTCAGCGACGCCCTCGACCCCAACATCAAACCGTGGGTGCGACCGGAGATCGATGCGCGCGTCCGCGAAGGCCAGATCAAAGCGGTGTTTGGCGCGCGGGTGACGGCCATCGAACCGGATGCGGTCGTTGTGCAGTCTGCCAACGGCACGACGCGCGTGAAGGCCTCGCAGGTGTACACGATGACGGGCTACCTGCCCGAAACCGGGCTGCTGGCGCAGGCCGGTGTACCGATCGATGAGGCTACCGGCATTCCGGCGCATGACCCGCTCACGATGGCGACTCCGCTGCCGGGTCTGTACCTTGCGGGGGTGATCGCCTCCGGTTTGCAGGCGAATCGCATCTTCATTGAGAACGGTCGCGATCATGGCGACCTGATCGTGGCGCATTTGACGTCCTCCTGACGTTGGCGATCGCGTCGCCCCTTTTCTGATCTTTCGAGAGTTCGCAACGATGGCTGTTCAACCCGATGTGATGGAAAAACTCGTGTCGCTGTGCAAGCGACGCGGTTTCATTTTCCAGTCCTCTGAGATTTACGGGGGCACGGGATCGGTATGGGACTACGGTCCATTGGGTGTGGAACTCAAGCGCAACATCAAGGAGCGCTGGTGGAATGCGATGGTGCGTGCGCGCGACGATATCGAAGGACTCGACGCGGCCATCCTGATGCATCCGCGCACGTGGGAGGCGAGCGGACATGTGGCAGGCTTTGTTGATCCGCTGGTGGACTGCAAGACGTGCAAGGGCCGCTTTCGCGCCGACAAGTTGCCGGATGCCCGTTGCCCGCAAAAGCCCAGCAAGCAGCCCGGTCAGGCGGAGCAGTGCCAGTTGACAGAGGCACGCAACTTCAACCTGATGTTCAAGACGTTCATG
The DNA here is from genome assembly GCA_031419135.1 of Gemmatimonadaceae bacterium. GTDB lineage: Bacteria > Gemmatimonadota > Gemmatimonadetes > Gemmatimonadales > Gemmatimonadaceae > Gemmatimonas. The sequence continues at coordinate 4,665 of JANOKE010000880.1, read as the reverse complement.
GGCGCGCTGGAAGAGAGCGCATCGATTGTGTACCTGCGTCCGGAAACGGCGCAGGGCATTTTCGTGAACTTTCTGAACGTACAGCAATCAATGCGCCAAAAGGTGCCATTCGGCATCGCGCAGATCGGCAAGGCGTTTCGCAACGAGATCACGCCCGGCAATTTCATTTTCCGCACGCGCGAATTCGAGCAGATGGAGATGCAGTACTTCGTTGAGCCGGGAACGGACATGAGGTGGTTCGAGCAGTGGAAGCAGTGGCGCATGGACTGGCATCTGGCGCTGGGCCTGTCACCGGAGCGACTGCGTTTTCACCAGCATACCGCCGGTGAACTGGCGCACTACGCACGCGCCGCGTTCGATGTCACGTTTGACTTTGGCGGCACGTTGGGTTTTCAGGAAATCGAAGGCGTGCACAATCGCGGCGATTTCGATCTCACACAACACCAGCAGTTTTCCAGCAAGAAGCTTGAGTACTTCGATCAGCTGAACAACAAGCGGTATGTGCCGTACGTGATTGAAACATCGGTGGGTGCCGATCGGGTGACACTGGCCGCGCTGGTGAATGCCTATCGTGAAGAAGCGGTGGCGGGCGAAGACGAAGGGCGTGTGGTACTGGGACTGCATCCGGCGCTGGCGCCGATCAAGGCAGCCATCTTTCCGCTCACAAAAAAAGAGGGCCAGCCCGAGATGGCGCGCCGCCTGGTCGACGACGTGCGCGGCACATTTCCGGTGGACTACGACGAATCCGGTTCCATCGGCAAACGCTATCGCCGCCAGGATGAAGTCGGAACGCCATATTGCGTCACGATCGATCCGCAGAGCACCACCGATGACACGGTCACGGTGCGCGATCGGGACACGTTGGTGCAGGAGCGGATCGGGGCGAGTGCGGTGAAGGCGTACCTGGCGGCGAAGCTGGTGGGGTAGAAGAAGACGGGAGACGGGAGACGGGAGACGGGAGACGTCCAGCCGGCTGGATGTCTCCCGTCTTTTGTGTCTCCCGTCTCCCGTCTCACGCCACCATTAACATCAGGCTCGCACGAGCGTCAGCCTACACGTCCGCATCGTGGCGTCGTCGTCAACATCAGGTTGTGCGATTGCCGGATGCACTCTGTCGGAGGATATCGCCATGCGTCGCACCATCATTGCACTCGCGGTACTCGCGCTTTTTCCCGTCGCTGCTGCGTCCGCCCAGCGTGCGGTACGTCATGAGGTTCGGGACGTTCGAATGGCACACCGTGAACTTCGACAAGACCGCGCCGAGCTGCGCCGGGACATTCGCAACGGTGATCGCCGTGAAGTCCGTCGCGACAGACTCGAAATTCGGCGCGATCAGCGCGTGCTGCATCGCGAGCAGCGCGACGTGAAGCGCGCGGTGGCACGCCGGCGTCACGGGCGCTAAAACAACCGGCGTGGCGTGGTGGTCACGGGGTGTAGCGCATCCAGACGCGGGATCGGTAACAGCTTGCTGAACCGCGGAGGACGCGGGGAACGCAGAGGAAAGCGCTTAAAAAGACATAAAATGCGCAGTTCCCTGCGTTGTCTGCGGTTCAATATTTCCGCGATCTCGCCCTCTGTACCACCCTCCGTCACCGGAACAGGGAGCGCCAGCGGTGCCTGATCCCGGAGGATAGCGTCGCGTCACCCGGGAGCCAATATCGAGCGTCCGATAACCGGACCGGGACGCTGCGAGTCGGGCCGCGCGGCGATAGTTTGCCTCGGTGTCCGATATCCTCCAATTGCTCGCGATCCGCGAGATCGCGCACGCGTTCCTTCTGGCGGATCGGCCGAGCGATGTGCAGCAGCTGGCACTCGATCGCGTGACCCCCATCCTCGGCGCGGCGTTCTCGTTGATCATGCAGGTTGGCGACGATGGCGAACTGCTGAGACCCGTCGCGCAGCATCAATGGCCGCGACGTCACCGCAACTGGATCGGCGCGCTCCGCGTGCGCGTGGGAGATGGTCCGAGTGGCCTCGCGGTGGCGGAACGTCGTCTGGTGGAAATCCCCGATCTCTTCGCGGATCCCTCGCTGGAGGCGTGGTACGAGGTAGCGGAAGAACTGGGATTTCGCTCGATCGTCGCGGCCCCTCTCCTCGGGGCACACGGGCCAGTTGGCGCGATCGCGTTCTATTTCGCCGATCCCACACCGATGGGCGACGAACAGCGGGCGTTGGTGCAACTGGTCGCCGATCAGCTTGCGGCCACGGCCGACAAGGCATCACTGATCGACGCGCTGCGTCGCAGCAACGCCGCGCTTGCCGACGCGAACGACGCTCTGGAACGTGAAGCGCGCGCGGCCGATGCAGCACGGCATGCTCGCGACCGGTTTCTGACGACCCTCACGCAGCGCATCCGCGAAACGCTTGACGCGAAGTCGTCCAGCGACCTTGCGGTGGACGCCGCGCGGGCCACGTCGTTAGCGGCGGAGGAACTCGCCGCGGTGGAGTGCGGCACACGACAACCGACCATCGCCGATATGGATCCGCGAGCCCCGTTGCTGGATGCGATTCAGGAGTGGCGTACCCGGCTCCGCACCGTCCCCATGACGCGCGGCGAGCCCACGGTGCTGTTGCCAACGATGCGTACGGATGGCCAGTGGCTGGTGCGGTTGTTGACGCTCCTGATCGGACAGGTGCTTCAGCGCGACGATGGTCGAGAAGCGGTTCACGCGGATGTGGAGCTGGGCCGCGGCTTCATCGCGCATCGGCTGGAATGGTCGGGCGAACCGCTCCCTGACCTGTCGCAGCGCGTGAGTGCGCTGCTGGAGACGCCGCTACCCGGAGTCGCGCGTCATCCCTCCATCACGCCACTCGACCTCGCGCTGCTCGTAACGCTCGTGCGACGGCTGGGTGGCGATGTGCAGCGCGATGACGTGGACGACGACATCACGACGCAAGGCGCGACGGTTGTTTTCCCGGTGGATGACGTGCCGCCCTGACGTTTCGGTGAGTCGTTCCGCAAATTTCCGTCGTACACGATCACGTATTCTCCTTCACGCCGGTTGTCATGCATCAGCAATCCACGCGTCAGTTGCAGGAGCGCCTGACGTCGCTCGATATCTCCGCCGTGCTCGATTTGGCGACCATGTTTTTTGCCTGCGGTGGCGTGTACACGGCGTTTCCCGAGAAGCGTGGTCCCTCGCATGTGGTGTTGCGAGGGCAAGGCGGTGAGGAAGTTGCCATCGGCGCCCGAGCGGTGGACGGCGGCACCGCTGTGAGCGGATCCAGCTACCTGTTCGATCAGCAGGTGGCCCGGTTTCTGGACAGCCTGCCGTTGATACTGAGTGCCGCACCAGGAGTGACCGCGTGAGCCGGTTTGTGACGTCACTCCGGGTTGCTCCAACAATCATTTCACTGGCCGGTGCACAGGCACCCATGGTGTGGACCGTTCGCGTGCAGTGTGCGGAAGCGTGGGACGCGGTGCGTGTGGAGATCGTGCCCGAGACCAACGTTTGTGACGTGAAGCAGGCGGCCATGGCGGCACTCATGCCAGACGTGCACGATGTCAACGACTACGTGGTCAAGCTGCGGGGCATCGAAGTGCACGACGAGCACCTGTCGATGCGCGCGTCGGGCGCCGTTGATGGTTCGATATTGCTGGTGATGTCGCGTCGTCGCCGGCCGGTGCGATGACCGCTCCGTTGTCGGCCCTCGACACCGACGACGCGCAGGCGCTGATCGCATCCGCCCAGCGCCTGCGCGCCGAAATCGGGAAGCGAATTGTTGGACAGGCCACGGTCGTGGATGAAATCCTGATGACGTTGGCGGCCGGCGGACATGCCCTGCTGGTTGGCGTTCCCGGACTGGCGAAGACGCTGATGATCAAGTCGCTGGCCGACGCCATGCGACTTGGGTTTCGCAGGATTCAATTCACTCCTGATCTCGTGCCCAGCGACATTACCGGTACGGAAATTCTCGAAGAGTCCGCGGGTGGGGCGCGCGCATTCCGTTTTGTGCGCGGGCCGGTGTTTGCGAATATCGTGTTGGCCGACGAAATCAATCGGGCACCGCCACGCACGCAGGCCGCGTTGCTGGAAGCGATGCAGGAACACAGTGTGACGGCGGCCGGTCAAACCATGCGTTTACCCGAACCATTCTTTGTGCTGGCAACGCAAAATCCGATTGAGCAGGAAGGCACGTATCCGCTGCCGGAGGCGCAGTTGGATCGCTTTCTGTTCGATATTCGTGTGGGCTATCCCGACGAGCAGGAGGAAGTCGCGATTCTGCGCGCCACGACGGGGCGAACAGGCGAGGCCATCGTGCCGGTTTTTGGCGCTGAGGAAGCGCTGGCGCTGCAGCGGCTGGTGCGCGAACTGCCGTGCAGCGATCTGGTGTTGCGATATGCCGCGCAGTTGGTGCGCGCGACGCGCCCCAGCGCGCCCAACGTCCCGTCGTTGGTGACGCAGTATGTGCGATGGGGTGCGGGACCGCGCGCCGGCCAGGCGCTGATTCTGGGTGCCAAAGCCGCCGCGTTGCTGGCTGGTCGCGCAGCGGTGTCGCCGTCCGATGTGCGACGGGTCGCATTCCCCGTGCTGCGTCATCGCATTCTCACCAACTTTGCGGCAGACGCCGATGGCGTGTCGTCGGAACCCATTATCGACGCACTCCTGGCGCACATTGCGCCACCGTCCAGCGCGTTGCCCGGCTAGCGCGCACAACGGCGCG
>JANOKE010000879.1:0-1549 GCA_031419135.1 Gemmatimonadaceae bacterium | reverse complement strand
GGCATCCATGCCAGAAGGATAGACTCGTTATGAGCGCTGCTCTACTTCCGCCATATCAGGATCACGGCACACGCGTCATCGAGATACTCCACGGGGATTCGCGCGACACCGCTGTAGACTTCCATGAGTTGAATGGAGGATGGCGGGATGTACTTCTCGGCCGTGGGCGCGTCAACCACATTATCACCGTATCGGTTGTAGTTCGTCCAACGAGTGCCATCAACCCACACGTGAACGTTTCTGCCAGTATCGCATCTCGCGAATTCGAAGCCACCATTCCCGATGACGCGAACACTGGGTATCCGCATCAGGAGAGCGTTCACATCATACGGAAACAGGCTATCGATCTGTTCTCGCGTAACGAAGTAACCTGTACTGCGGCGCATGCGCGTGTACGCCTCGGCAAGCCTCACCGGATAGTCGATACGCTTCCCTGCGATCGTCATGGTTGCCATCGCTTGCGCGCTGGACTTCATGGCAATATTCACTGCGACCTCGCGGTCGGCAACGACCACGACCTTCATCGCGATCGCGTCGAAACCCACACGGCGAACGCGTACCAGGTATTCGCCGGCTGCGACACCGGCAAAGCGAAAGCCACCCACTGAGTCCGTGCGGGTCTGTCGATCGGTCGGATTCAGCACCACGTCGACACCTCGCAGCCGCCGCACGGAATCACCGGCGACATGCACCGTGCCCACAATCGCAGCCGTCTGTGCCTGGGCAGCTCGACCCAGTCCCATGCAGAGAGCAACAATACCGGCGCGGCAAAACGAATAGTGTCTCGTACAGGCTCCATGCTGGAAGGATGGACTCGTTAAAACACTGATCTACTTCCGCCAAATCAGGATTACGGCGCACGCATCATCGAGATACTCCCCAGGAATTCGCGCGACACCGCCGTAGACTTCCATGAGTTGGATCGAGGACGGAGGGATGTCACGCACCGCTGTTGCGGCGTCTACATCAAAACCTCGGACGCCTGAAGAATACCTCGTCCATCGAGCGCCATCCACCCAGACATGGATGTGTCCGTCATGTCGGCATCGCGCGAATTCGATGTGGTTGTTCCCAGTGACGCGAACGCCTGGCGTCCGCATCAGGAGGGAGTTCACATCGAGAGGGAACAAGCTATCGATCTGCTCTCTTGTAACGAAGTATCCCGTGCTACGGCGAACTCTCGTATACGCCTCGGTGAGACGCACCGGATAGTCGATGCGCTTCCCCGCGATCGTCATAGTTGCAAGCGCTTGCGCGGACGACTTCATGGCCACATTCACCGAGACCTCGCGGTCGGCGACGGCCATGACCTTCATCACGATCGCCTCGAAGCCCACGCGGCGAACCCGCACTCGGTATTCGCCCGCATCCACACCGACAAAGCGAAACTCGCCCAACGAGTCCGTGCGTGTCTGTCGATCGGTCGGATCCAGCACCACGGCCACGTCTCGCAGCCGCCGCACGGAATCGCCGAAGACATGCACCGTGCCCACAATCGTAGCCGTCTGTGCCTGGGCAGCTCGACCCAGTCCCATGCAGAGAGCAACAA
>JANOKE010000878.1:0-1619 GCA_031419135.1 Gemmatimonadaceae bacterium | reverse complement strand
CGGTGTCCGGTATCGTAGTTCGTCCGATGTCCGGTATCGTAGTTCGTCCGGTATCCAGTATCGCCGTTCCCCTGCGCTCCGATATTTCCATCCCCGATATCGCCATCACGCGAGCAATCAAAGTTCAGCGGTCCCCTACGTCCCCACCCGCCCAATCCTCGGCTGCGACAACTGCCTTGCCCCCGCCACCACCGCCAGCACGGCCACAATCCCCGCTCCCACCAACGACGCCGTGAGCGACGGCCCTGCAGTCAACCGCTTGTCACTCGACTCAGTCAGCACATTGGCCACCGCCAGCATCCACTGCCGCACACTCAGGTAGTGCAGCGCCGGAAACGTCGAACTCAGCACCCCTTCCCAGAACACCACATACAACAACCCGCTCACCAGCGCGCGTCGCGTGAGCAAGGCCAGCAATGTGAACAGCGACGCGTACGCCGCACCACCAAACGCGGCGGCAATGCCGAACGCCCGCGTCACGTGCTGCGGATCGTGCGCACCGGTCGCGATGAACCCCGTGCCGAACACGGCAACCGCCGAGGCCAACGCTGTCCCGATCATTGCGAACACCACGCGCACCAACACAATCCACCATCGCGGCGTGGTGGTCGTCACGAGATACAGCAGCGTCCCGTCGTCCGACTCGGCACCAAACGCACTGGTACTCAACAGCAACGCAATGATTGGTGTGGCCAGCGCCGACACCAGTTGATCGTATCGCTGCACCAGAAACGGCACCGGATCACCGGACAGGAAGCCGCGTGACGCAAACACCAAAGCGAACAGCATTGGCAACAACACCAACGCCGTCATAGTCAGCACGAGCACCGGCGTAAACGTACGCACAATCGACAGGTGACAGATCGCCCGTGCGCTGGCCCACCACGACGGACGTCCCAGCACGGGGCGTCCGGTGGCGGGCGGTAAAACCGATGCGGTGGTTGTCATCGATCCACCAGGTAGGCAAACACATGCTCGAGTGATTCGTCGGTCACATGCACGTCGTACAGCGTGCACCCGATGCGCTGCGCCACGGGCGCCACGGCGTGCGACAGCGCGGTGTAGTCGGTAGACCGCACCGTCAATCCCGTGCCATCTACCTCCACGCCGATTACCGACGCCTCCTGCATCAACGCCGACGCCAGCGCGCGATCCGCGCTGGACCGCAGTCGAACGGTGTGCGGTCGGTCGGTCATCAGCCGTCGCAGCGTGCGATAGTCTCCCGTTGCCGCCAGTCGCCCGGCGAGCACTACCAAAATATTCGGGGCGACACTGGCAATCTCCTCGAGAATGTGTGAACTGAGCAACACCGCCGTACCGTCCGCAGCGCGCTCCTCCAGCAAACGCATCATGTGCAACCGCTGACGTGGATCGAGTCCGTTGAACGGTTCGTCCAGCAGCACCAGCGTGGGGTCGTGGACCAGTGCGGCGGCCAACTTGACACGTTGTCGCATGCCCTTGGAAAACGTGTCGATGCGTCGCGCCGCCACCGTGTCGAGCTCCACCAACGTAAGCGCGCGATTCACCGCCGCCTTCACATCGCGAATACCCAGCAGCTCCGCCCGTGCCGCCACAAAGGCGCGGGCCCGCATCATTCCGGGCAATGCTTCGCGTTCGGG
>JANOKE010000877.1:0-4054 GCA_031419135.1 Gemmatimonadaceae bacterium | reverse complement strand
CGGCTGGTATCCCCGTCCCCAATCGATACCGACAACCTCCAGCCACAAACGAGTGCCGTCCACATGCACCACCACATAGTGGTACGCGTTGTCGCCCGGCTCCATCCCCGGTCGCACCAGATGCTGCATGCGAACGGAGTCCGTACCGGCAGCAGAGATGTATTGTCGCAGGTCGGGTTCTCCTTGATAGCTGTAGAGCGGCGCGCCGCCGCCACCCGTCACTATCTGATCAAGACGCCGACGCGCCTCGCGAGAGTCTGTGTAACGTTCCACCCAATGCTCAAAGAGGTGCTCGTGACCTGTGACAATCAGCTCGACGTGGTGCTTTCGGAACAACGGCATGTACCGGGCGCGAATGGCCGCCGTTGGGCCTTCCACCACGGCGGCACCATGCGGACCCGACGAATACGCGGGATGATGGAATGACGCCACGATGTGCGTATACCGTTTGCGATCGAGGCCTTCCAGTTGCGCGCGTGCCCACGCGAACTGCGTGGAATCAGTCGCGATGTTCGAATCCAACGTGAGCACGAACACGTTGCCGTAACCAAACGCATACGATGGATAGCCGGTCAGTCGACGGGTCGCACCATCGGCCGGTATCAATCCCGACACAGCCTGCAGATAGTTCCGGAGACCCACCTGGCGTCCCGGGTTGTTCAGATCGGCCGCCGCGGTGACATCGTGATTGCCCGGCACGAGATAGTACGGCACGCCCGCTTCGGTGGTGAGCCGATTGATCAGACCCACAAAACTCACGTTCCACTGTTTCGGATCGCGACCGTTCACGACGGCATCGCCACTCTGCAGCACGAAACGCACCGCGTCGGGACCGTTCTTGAGCGATCGGATGGTTGCCAGCATCGATTCCACCACCAACGAATGCTCGTATTGCGGATCAACCCCGTCACGTCGGCCACGCGTATCGCCATACACGATAAACGAAAACCGCGTCTCGTTCGCACTCGCCGTCTCGGCTGGCAGCGGATTCAACGGACGTTTGATCGCCACCACGCTCTCCGCGGGCGGCGTTTGCGCCACCACCACGTGCGGAGCAACGCTCATCAGCGCTGAGACCAGCAACAGTCGCATCGAATGCATAATCATCCTGAGTGTTTGCGTTTGCGCGCCTTTCTGGCGGCCTTCTCTGCCTCGACCCGTTCGCTCTCGGCAATCGCTGCCTCCCGCACCGCGATCAACCCCTCGCGTTCCATCCACGCTTGCCGATCCCGCCCCTCGGCCTGGCGCGTCCGCTCGAGACTCTGCGCGTCGCGCCACGCCGACACCTTTGCGTGGTCACCACCGACCAACACGGCGGGCACCATCAGCCCGCGAAAGTCGGCCGGTCGGGTGTAACTGGGCGCGCTGATCCCGCGATCATAAAACGAATCACCACGCGCGCTCTCAATGTCGCTCATCGCACCGGGCAGCAGGCGCACCACCGCATCCACAATGGCCAACGCGGCCGGTTCACCCCCGCTCAGTACGAAATCACCCAGTGATAGCTCCTCCGTAGCGAGATGCTGCGCCACACGCTCGTCCACATCCTTGTAGTGGCCGCACAGCAATGTCAGGTCGGCGCCCTCGGCAAAGCGTTCGGCGTCGGCATGGGCGAAACGCTTGCCACGCGGTGACAACAGCACGATGGGTGCAGCGGTCCGCAGTGATTCCACCGCCTCGAAAAACGGTGCAGGTTGCATCACCATGCCCGGCCCGCCGCCAAAGGGATAGTCATCCACCGTGCGATGGCGGTCGTGCGTGAAGTCCCGCAGGTCCACCACGCGATACGACACGCGCCCCGTTCCCGCTGCCCTCGCGGGAATACTCAGCGCCAGCGGCGCCGTGAAGAACGTGGGAAAGAGCGTGACGATGTTGATGCGCAACATGGAGCCAAAGCTACTCCAGCAACCCTTCGAGCGGCTTCAGCACGATCACTCGCGCCACGTCGTCCACCCGCTCAATGATGTCCGGATGCCAGGGCACCAGGGGCCGACCCGTGGCGGTCTCCACTTCCAGCAGCAAACCCTGCGGCGCCTCGTACACATCGCGCACATGGCCCACGGTTCCCTGGCCCACCACATCCACCTGCATGCCGATCAACGCCGAGATGAGGACGTCATCGGGATCGGGCTCGGGAAGGCGCGCTACATCAGCGAACAGATAGCGCCCGCGCCAGAGGTCGGCCTGATCGCGATCCGTCACCTCGCGAACGCGCACCAGCCATTCCTTGTTCATGTGCCGACCATCGACGATCGTGAGCGCCATTGGCACGTCAGCCACGCAGGTCGAAATCGCACCCGCTCGATCACCCGCGTAAACGAGAGCGCCGAACGCAAAAATCACGTCCGGCGCATTGGTGAGGGGTTCGATGGCCCACGCACCACGCACACCATGCGCGCGACGCACTCGGCCCACCACCGCGTACTCGACCAGATCAGGCCTCGGTATTCGGCATGTCGACCGCCTTGGCCTGCAGCTTCGTGGCCAGACGCGCTTCATGGCGCGACTTCATGACACCCGCGCGGCGCAGCAGCGAGCGCACGGTATCGGTTGGCAACGCACCAACGTTCATCCAGTGGTGCACGCGATCGATCTTGAGATTCAGGGCGTTCTCGCCACCACCGCGCGGCTGATACTGGCCAATAATCTCAATAAAGCGGCCATCGCGAGGAGCGGTCGAGTCGGCAACAACAATGCGGTACATCGGAGTCTTTTTCCGCCCTTCACGGCGAAGACGAATACGAACGGCCATCTCGAAGTCCTCTGGCGATGCAGTACTGGCGGCATCGAACGCGAACGCGCTCGACACCATTCCTGAGCTCATCGCGCGTCCGGCGTTTCCGGAGCGCACTCAGGGCCCGCGATCCAGCGGGCGAGGGACAGCCTCTAAAAATAGCGATGGGCGGGCGGCTAGCGCTACTGCGCACCACCACCCGCCCCTCGTCGGGTCTCGTTGCTGAGCCCGAACAGCCTACTTGACTGTAAAGGCGGCCGCCGCGCGGGTTTTGTCCCACTCCATCGACAGTTCCCCACCCTTCCCACTGGGCTTCACGGTAAGCGTCATCTGCTCGACGATTGTCGGGAGCGCCGTCACGGTCATCGGGATATGCACCAGATCATGAGTCGCATCGTAGGCGGTTCCCCACTGGCCGGTTTGTTTGCTCACAATCAACTCCCATTTGCCACCTTGATCGAGCTTGGCGAACAGTGTGTACTTGCCAGCGGGTACCGTTGCCGCGCCAAACTGCAGCGCCTTGCTGGTGGTGAAGGCGGTGGCCTCGTTGGCACCCATGCGCCACACCATGCCCCACTTCATGTCGCCCAGTCCGCCAAAAATCTCGCGGCCACGCTTTGAGGGACGACCGTAGTTCACAGACAGCTCGGCACCGGCGATAGTGACCTTCAGTGAGTCGCGCGGTGATGCTGGGGGTTGCTTGGCGCGCTGCGCGGGCATGTCCATGGCAGCTTGGGCGACCGCTGCCACCGGATCGGCCAACATCAGCGTAGTGGCGACGACAACCGAAGCAATGGAACGAGTGGATCTCATAATTTCGGAAAGTTGAGAGGATGAATCCGGTGAGCTAGAATCGACCCACGAGGCGGACGTGCGGCGGGAATCGAATCGCACGGAGTAGTATACCAAGATGAAGGCGGCGAGTTTCCCGCCCACAGAAACGCCGATTCCAGATGGTGACGCAGGGCACCTCGCCGCCGGCCGATTTCCTTGCAGGCGATGAGCGGTGTTGTGACGAAGGCCGGCGGAATATGATCATGGCATCTCGCCACTCAGGAGCTAACATGTCCGATATGGGAACCTTCCGCATTCAAGTCGAGATCGAGAATATCGCGCGCCGAGGAGTCCGAAGGCCGCTCGGTGGGCTGCTTGTCGACACCGGATCCGAGCTGTCATGGATTCCCGCCACCGAGTTGGAGGCCCTAAGCATCGAGCGCGAACGCGTCGCACGATTCCGACAAGCCAGCGGTCAGGTGATCGAGCGGTGGGTTGGCGTGGCGATGCTGCACGTCGGAACTCTCGCCACCGCCGATGATGTCG
>JANOKE010000876.1:0-1915 GCA_031419135.1 Gemmatimonadaceae bacterium | reverse complement strand
GTTCGATTCGAAGACCATTCGAGACGAAGCGACGTATACGGAGCCGACCAGACTGGCGTCGGGCATGCGGTGGGTATTCGTGAACGGCAAGGCAGCGGTGAGTGACGGGAAGGTTACGGGAACGCTGGCCGGGAGGGGATTGCGGCGCGCGGGGAAGTCGGCGCGATAGGGCTGTTCTATTTCGACGCTGCTGCTTTTCGCTGGGCTGCGCGCCGGACAAGGAGCAGGACGACAACGAAGAGCAGCGGGATGGCAGGGAGTACCACTCCTGCGCGCGACGGCCACGGTACGCGATACCTGGAGAAGAGCGCCAGCAACGAGACAATGATTGCGAGGTGAACGGCGAGCGACACGAATATCAGTCGCTTCAACTTTGCGCGGGCACGGGTGGGGTCATCCAAGGTTTCTCTCCTAATTTTCGGCTCGTCGATTTTTCCCGCTCGGTGTCGCATGCCATCTCGGCGTCCAAGCGCACTCAAGTCGCGCATGCTCGAACACGTCCGCCATGTCGAGCAGATCGGCGAGGAACTGATCGTCACCAGCGACGGTCGGCCGGTCCCCCGTGAGGTCTGCTTTACGCCCTTGAATCTCACGCTCACGGAGGCTGCCGCCGCCCTGGACGTGAGCCGAAATAGGTTGTCCGCCATGTTGAACGGACGCGCCGTGATCAGCCCGGAGATGGCGGTGCGCCTGTCGATCGCGTTTGACACGACGACCGATAGCTGGCTGCATCAACAAATGCAATGCGATCTCTGGCATGCGGAGCGGTCGCGGAAGCGGCTGCGGGTGCGGAAACTCGCGGGCCGCGTAGGACATATTCGCGAGAGGGGGCATAACCTCGCGGTGCTGGCGCCATATCCCCTGGGCCCGTTGCCATCCCACGCATCCCTGTTCACCTTTCCAGATGCCGACGGTGTTCCGTATCGGGCCGTATCGATTCTTTTTCTTCTCGAGCGATCGAGCCGAGCCTCCGCATGTCCATGTGGCGCGCGACGACGAAGAGGCCAAGTTCTGGCTCAAGCCAGTTCGGCTCCACTCGAACGATGGATTTCGGAGCGCGGAACTGAGACGCGTCACCGCGTTGGTTGAGGACAACGAACCGAGGCTAGTGGAGGCATGGAATGACTACTTCCCCGAGTGAGGGGCGAGCGGCAGCGGTAGCGGCGACCGTCTCGATCACGGACGATGACCTCGTTATCGCGCTTGTGGATGGAAGAACCGTGTCAGTACCACTCGCTTGGTATCCCCGCCTGCTCCGTGGTTCGCACGAAGAGCGCACCGACTGGCGTTTGATCGGCCGGGGAATCGGGATACACTGGCCAGCTCTGGATGAGGACATCAAGGTGGAACATGTGCTTGCTGGCATCCCGTCCGGTGAAGGGCCGGCATCACTGCAGCGATGGATCGCTTCTCGGCAGGGAGCCGCATAGCGACGTAAAGATTCCTGCCGCGCGGGGCCCCACCGTTCGAAAGCTGATCGCGAAGCGTCGGGCGAGTTGAATAGCGCGCAACGGCTGACAACACGTTGCTACAGCGAAACGTTGATGATTTCGGACGTCGCGCGCTGCGCGCGCTTCTGTTGATAGCGCTTGCGGCAGCGCGTGAATCGTTTGGCGCCTGCTGCGGAAGACTCTCAAAGTGAGATGGCATCGATGGCAAGAAGGTTGGGGGAGGTCCAGCGTTCCTCCTCCACTGCGCGGCACCCAACAAGTGGACTATCGACCACTTCGTAGCTCCAGTTGCGAATGTGCTTGAGCACGAACAAGCGGATCAAGACGTCGGCTGGCGTGCCCCGCCGCCCGCGCGTCCGGCTCTGCGGGTGGCGTTTGGCCAACGCGTCGTACACGGTGGCGAGCAGGGACGCATCGTCCAGCACCTGGTCGGCGGAATGCATCCAGTCCTCCCACAAGTCGCT
>JANOKE010000875.1:0-1050 GCA_031419135.1 Gemmatimonadaceae bacterium | reverse complement strand
TGGAGTACCCCAACCGCAGTGGCTCTACCCCAACTGCAGTGGCAGTACTGCTTCGTCCAAGTACCGCCTAAAAATCCCCTCCACCTCCGAGAAGTCGCGGACCTGATGAAGCACTTTACGAAGTTCCGCTGAACCGGGAAGGCCCTTCACGTACCATCCCAGGTGCTTGCGGAATTCAAGGGCTGCCCCAAGGGGATCGATCTCGTAGTCCTGCACCATGCGCGCGTGGTCGAGCGCGGCGGCGAATCGCTCGTGCACGCCTGGCGTCGCCGGGACCGACGTGCCGTTCAGGAGGGCGCGCGTTTGATGGAAAATCCATGGTTGACCAAACGATCCGCGACCAATCATGATCCCGTCGCACCGTGTATGCTGATACATGCGGTGCGCATCTTCTGCGGATTTGATATCGCCGTTGCCCAGCACGGGGATGTCGAGCGCCTCGACCACCTGCGCAATCTCGTCCCAATTGGCGCTGCCGGTGTACATCTGCGTCCGGGTACGCGCATGCAACGCCAGCACCCGCGCGCCCGCGTCCTGACAACGCAAGCCGATGCTGACCGGGTCACGCATTTCCTCGTTCCAGCCACTTCGGATCTTGCACGTCACCGGCAGATGGGTGGCCTTGGACACCGCGCGAAGAATGGTCTGCACCAGATCGAGATCGCGCAGACAGCCCGATCCGCCATTCCGCCGCACGACCTTCTTGACCGGGCAGCCAAAGTTGATATCCACGAAATCCGGCTCGAACAAGTCGGTCACCATCGCGGCGGCGTCCGCCATCGCCTCGGGATCCGCCCCAAAAATTTGCACCCCGATCGGGCGCTCCTCCGGTGCGAACCGCAGTTTGCTGACCGTTGCCGGGTTTTCGCGACGAATGCCTTCAGCTGACAGAAACTCGGTAACGACCACGTCGGCGCCGTGCCGATGGCACAGACGTCGAAATGGAGACTCCGACACGCCCGCCATGGGGGCGAGGTAGAGTGGAATCGGATGGGGGGTATGAAACGGAAACACCTTGCGGGTCATAGGGTTGGAACCTACCAACGGCGG
>JANOKE010000874.1:0-1306 GCA_031419135.1 Gemmatimonadaceae bacterium | reverse complement strand
CGGCGCGCTCCGTCTCGTCGCACGCTATCGACGATCGCGAGCGCCACCCCCGTGAAACGTCCACGCTCAAATGTTTCCCGTGTGCGCTCAAGCGGCACCGCTCCACGCGCCGTCGCCCAGCCGAGCTGCATCCGCTCCCACGATATGCTCGGCCTCGGCGCCACACACATCCTGCAACCAACGCGAACGACCGAGTGCACCCGCGCCTACGACCCACTCTCGTCGTCGCCTCGCCGCCCTGCGCGCCGCGCAACCGGATAACGCGGTCCTTGAAGTCAGCGCCGCTCGATTGAAAGTCCAAGAGGACAGCTCCGCCCGACTTCGCACCGGCGGATTGCGTTCAACACCAGATTGTGCCGCGGCTGCGCGCGGCACGAATCTTTACTATGTTAGGCGCCGTCACGGAAAACGTAGTTCCCACTTTACGATGCGTGTTCCCGTGATCGCACCGACTGCGACGCCTGGAAGCGGCAGCAACAGCACAGCAGGAAAGACCAAGCCGCTTTCGCGGCAACTCGGTTGGCAAGCCAGGAGACTCAGGGCGACGGCACTCACTACGCCGCCAACCAGTGCGCTTCGACCGATGAACCGACGACGAACCCAAGCGCTGTCGACGTTCGTAAGTTGGACGCGAACGTGCTCCCCTCGAACGGCAAGGGTAAGCGCGCTTTGCTCAAACGCCACGAGTTTGCCTTCGGTTAGTCCCGCTGTGGTCGACTTTGTTCGAATAGTCGAACCGACGGTCCAAGGCGGTACGCGAAGCTGGGACTGTGGTCGCGCTATCTGGCCGTCCTGTGCCAATGCGACAGCCGGCAGTAGCAGAATCGCCGCGAGCATACGTCGGAATGACATTCTTGAATGTCCGGTAAGTGTCATCGTGCGCCTAACGCGATAGCGCTCTGCTGCAGCGCTCAAAACAGATTGCGCGCGCAGCGCGCTGCCGCAATGCGCTGTCTGCAGCAGCGCTGGGTTAGGTTGCCGCGTTGCGCACTGTATCAGCATTACGAAGGTTCAGGAAAAACCCCGCCGGGAATTTTGTCTCCCATTCGGCCCGTTTCAGCGTTGAGATGACAACGTTAGTTACTCCAGCCATCGCCAACCCTCCGGCTGCCCAGCCGACGGCGCCCATCGCGATAGCGGGACCCAATGCGACTAGGCCTGCTGTTACCTCCGTACCAACCCACTTTATCAGATCTCGATCGATCTGATCCCATTCTATTTCGGCTTCTCTCATCCGTTCGTTTAACTCCGCTGCTAGATCTGTCGCGGCCGAGGAGTCAAATGCGCTATCAGGTGACGCAGCGCG
>JANOKE010000873.1:0-3426 GCA_031419135.1 Gemmatimonadaceae bacterium | reverse complement strand
CCGCGCGCCCCCGCCGCCGCCGCCGCCCCGACCGCCCCCTGAGCACGGCCCCGTCGCCCCGCCACCACGCGGGGAGCTTTGGCGTGGGCGGCAGTCCCACCGGCGCGTCCGATCGGTCCCCGCCGGCATAGCCCCCCCACTGGAACCGCCGTTCTCACGGCCCACGAGGCGCGCGAGCGAGGCGGAGGGCACGCCGCCGCCCGTCTGTCGGTGCTCGCGCGGTCGGCGATCACGCCGTATACTCGACCGACCCCAATCGAATTTCCTATCCAGACTTCAGTGCGTCGGTCAGCGTAGGCTCCTGGTCAGCGCATTACGCTTCGAAGGTACCTGATCGCCAACGCCGCTGCCAGAGCGTCCCACCTGACGTGCACAGCGCGATCTGCCGTACCGTCATCTGACGCGACACGTCGTCGACTTTGGTGATCATGTGGTTCACGCGTGAAGAATGTCTTCCCTGCGCCGCGCCGCGTTCTGCTCGCCCGACGGTAATAGCATCACGAAACGTCATCGCGCGCGGCATTGTCGCACAATTGCTCGTGATACCGGGGAGCGGACGATCGACAGACCGTTGATTGACAGTGGCACTTTAGTTACATATATTCGAATGTCAGCTGCCATCCCACGACTTACTTGAGGGGCTTCATGGCTATTCTCGTGAGCAAGACCCGCGCGCAGGGCGCCTCGGTGGTCACGACGCTGCCCGCCGAGGTGGCTCGCCGTCTGTCTGTGAGCGCGGGGCAGGAACTCGAGTGGATTGAAGATGGCATGGGTGGTTTTCGCGTGATGCCACACACGCCTGAAACGGCCGAAGCCATGGCGGCGCACGAGAAGATCATGGTGGAGTACGACGCCGTGTTCCGCGCGCTCGCCAGGTAGGTCCGCGCGTGGCGCAGGAATCGCGCGGGCTCACGGAAGCTACGCTGCTGGCTATTCACGCGCAGCAGGTGGAACGGTTCGGTGGTGCGCACGGCGTGCTCGATCAGCACGTCGTGCAGTCCACACTGACCCGTCCACTGCAGCGATGGAGCAATGACGAGACGGCCGACCTGGCGGACTTCGCTGCCGCGTATCTCGTTGGCTTCGCGCAGTCGCAGGGATTCAACGACGGAAACAAGCGCACGGGATTGGCCTGTGCGCTGGTATTTCTCGCGCTCAACGGCGCAGCAGTGCATGTCGCGAGCGGAGAATTGTACGCTATGACGATGGCGGCCGCGAACAACACGGCGGGTAACGCCGAAGTGGCCGCATATCTGCGCGGGCGATTGCCGTGAGCGACGACCTCCGCGCGCAGCTACAGGCATCACTCGCCGACCGCTACACCTTCGACCGCGAACTCGGTGCGGGGGGAATGGCCATTGTATTTCTCGCGCTGGACCTCAAGCACAACCGCCAGGTCGCGCTCAAGGTGCTCCGCACGGACGTGGGAGAAGCCATTGGCCGTGAACGGTTTCTGCGTGAGGTCGAGGTGACCGCGCGCTTGCAGCATCCGAATATTCTCCCGGTCTTCGACTCAGGCGAGTCGGCGAACCACTTGTGGTACACCATGCCCTATGTGGAGGGCGAGACACTCCGATCACGGCTGAATCGCGTCGGACGGCTGCCGTTGGACGACGCATTGAAGATCGCACGGGACATGGGCGCGGCACTGAGCTATGCGCATGAGCGCGGCATCGTGCATCGTGATGTCAAGCCCGAGAATGTGTTGCTGACTCCGCAAGGCGCAGCACTCGTTGCAGACTTCGGAATCGCCACGGCGCCGGACTCGGCGAACGAACGGCTCACCGCGACTGGCACCGGCTTGGGCACGCCGAACTACATGTCCCCCGAGCAGGTGATGGGAGAGCGCCCGATCCGCCCACAAGCCGACGTGTACGCAATGGGAGTGGTGCTGCACGAAATGCTCACGGGACGTCGCCCGTTTGACGACGGAGCGCCGGTCGCCATGCTGGCCCGGCGTTTCACGGAAGGCGCGCCGTCAGTAGCAGCAACGCGGTCTGACGTGCCGCTGGCATTGGCGACGCTGGTGCAACGTTCTCTGGAGGTTGATCCCGCGCGACGTCCAGCGAGCGCCACGCTCTTCGCAGCACTGCTTGAAGAAGCGGTCACGGGGGCTCGCGGTGTGCCAACCGCGCCCAATACAGCGCGACTCGCAACGCGTCGCGTCATCATCGCGCGGTTGGCGGTAGTTGGCGTGGTCCTCGCGGTCGTCGCGACGCTGGCGTGGCCGCGTCGCGACGGCGGCAGTGATGCGAGCATCGCGGTGCTGCCCTTCGCCAACCGTACCGGAGACACCACACAGACGTTCCTCAGTGACGGACTCGCGGAAGACCTCACCGCAAGCCTCGCGCGCGTTCCTGAGCTGCGTGTGGTGCCGCATAGCTCGGTCCGCCGATTCCGAGACAGCGACGTGTCGACCGAGGCGATCGCGGCCCAACTCTCGGTGACCCATGTGCTGACCGGCAGCCTGTCGCGGCGCGGTGATAGCGTACGCGTCGCTGTCGAATTGGTGGACGCGAAACGGCGAAGACAGCAATGGAGTGACGCGCGCACGGTGCCGCAGCGAGAATTGGCGTTGACGGTCGACAGCATGGCGCGAGCAATTACTGGTTCGTTACTTCCCGGTGTGCGTTTGGCGCGCACTGCGGAAGGCCCTGTCACGCGCGACTCGCTCGCCTACAACTACTACCTGCTCGCGCAATATCACTTCAATCGTTTCAGCCCGATTGGGCTCGCGCGTTCGCTGGCCTACTACGACAGCGTGCTGACGAGGGACTCCGCCTTCGTGGGCGCGTGGCTTGGCCGGGCGAGTGTGTTGATGGCTATGGCCTCCGGCAACGGCCGTCTCAATGGTCGTGAGGCGTTGGTACCGATTCGCCAGGCGCTCGACAGGGTCATGGTGCTCGACTCGCGCTCAGCCGCAGTCCACGCCCTGCGCGGCCTCGCGTACACATGGTTTGAATGGGATTGGGATGCCGCTGACCGCGAGTTTCGCCGGGCATTGGCTCTGGCCCCGCGCGATCCCGGTGTCCGAATGCGAGCGAGCTTCCACCAGGTCGCCGAAGGCCACACGGATTCGGCACTGGCCCTCATCGGCATGGTGCGGCAACTGGAGCCGACGAACCTCAGGGCGGTCACCGCCAGCGCCTCAACGGCGTTTTTTGGCCGACGTTACGCCGAGTGCCTGTCGTGGGCGCAGCGCAGTTTGGAACTTGAGCCGAACTATCCCCCCGGACTGCAATTCCAGGCTCTGTGCCTGAGTGCTTTGGGACGCCATTCCGAGGCGGTCAGGAGCGCTCGACAAGCCGTGGCCGGCGCACCGCAGCCCCTCCTGATCTCGACGTTGGCGATCGTGCTCGCACGCGCCGATAGCGTCGCGGCCGCACGCGCAGTGATTGCGCAATTGGAGATGCTGGCCGACGAGTC